>JAYTWE010000525.1:0-8084 GCA_043744055.1 Magnetospirillum sp. | reverse complement strand
AATTGCGCGCGGTCGTTGGCGTCTGCGATCGAGCCGGGACGCAAGCCGTCGCCAAGCGAAAACGAAACGTCGTAGGCGCGCATGATGTCGCAGATCTCGTCGAAGCGCTCGTAGAGAAAGCTCTCTTTGTGGTGCGCGAGGCACCACCGCGCCATGATCGAACCACCGCGCGAAACGATGCCAGTGGTGCGTTTCGCGGTCAGCGGCACATAGCGCAGTCTGACCCCGGCATGGATGGTGAAATAATCCACACCCTGCTCGGCCTGTTCGATCAAGGTATCGCGGAAAATTTCCCAGGTCAGGTCCTCGGCCTTGCCATCCACCTTTTCCAGCGCCTGATAGATGGGCACGGTGCCGATGGGAACCGGGCTGTTGCGGATGATCCATTCGCGGGTGGCGTGGATGTGCCGTCCGGTGGACAGGTCCATGACGGTGTCGGCGCCCCAGCGAGTGGCCCAGACCATCTTTTCGACTTCTTCCTCCACCGAGGACGCCACGGCGGAATTACCGATATTGGCGTTGATCTTGGTCAGGAAGTTGCGGCCGATAATCATGGGCTCGGCTTCGGGGTGGTTGACGTTGGCGGGCAGAACGGCCCGACCGCGCGCGATTTCCGAACGCACGAATTCCGGCGTTACCTCGTCGGGGATATCGGCGCCGAAATCTTCACCGTCGCGGACGAAGGTGGCGGCTTTCATCTCGGCCAGCTTCATGTTTTCGCGGATGGCCACGTATTCCATCTCGGGGGTGATGATGCCAGCCCGCGCATAGGCCAGTTGTGTCGGGGCCTTGCCCGGCTTGGCGCGCAAGGGGCGGCGGCCGGTGCGGTCGAACACCGGAACTCCGATGGTCTCGCCCGGCTTCAACCCATCATCTTCGGGGCGATGAGCGCGGCCTTCGTAATGTTCCACATCGCCGCGCTCTAAGATCCACTGGGCGCGGATGGCGGGAACGCCTTTGTTGATGTCCACGCTTAGGGCCGGATCGGTGAAGGGGCCGGAACAATCATAGACTCGGACGGGCGGCTCGCCCGAGCCCGCCTCTAGAACGATTTCGCGCATGGCGACCCGGATATCGGGCCGCGAGCCCTCCACATAAATCTTGCGAGACCCCGGCATGGGGCCGGTTGTGACCTTGGGGGCGGCATCAAGCTGGGCGGTATCGGGCATGGTCGTGTTCTTTCCACCGTGAGGTACAGGCGGGCATGCCAACGACGGAAAGCGGAAGCGATGGTTCCGATCCCTTCGCCGGCATGACCCGGATCAGGTTCCAAGGGTCGCCGGTACAAAGTCCGGCCTCTCAGCCCCATTCGATTGGGGCTCCCCTTCGGAGAAGTGAAACAGTGGAGTGCTTGACCCGGTAAAGTCAAGCTTTGCAAGACCTTACTTTTCAGTCGTCCTCGTAAATTCCCTTATCCGCCGCCGGATGGCAGGCTTGACAGTTGGATTTCGTCACCACGTCGGGCCGTTTCCATACCTGATCAGGCAGGTTGTGTTTGCGTAGGAAACTCGGAGTTTCGGTGATGCGCAGCGGTGTCAGATTGGGAGAAAGGCGCTGAGTCACCTTATAGCCCATGCGACCGCCATTGGAATCGGCGGCTCCATCCATCAGAACCTTGCGGATATGGGCGGCTTTGTCCGGGGCCATCGCGGCGTTATCGCCGAAATGGTCGGAGAGATTATCCATCATCTTGGCCCAGGATCGGGCGGGCAGGAAGGAAGGCTGGAATGTCATATGACATTCACCGCAAGCCTTCAGCGTGACCGGATCGGAGATGGGAGCGGCGTAATCGGCCATGGCGGGAGAGGCGGCAAGGCAAAGGGCGAAGACAAGTTTTTTCATAACCGTATTCCTTACTTGGACGCCAGGAAGCTGAGGTAATCACCTTTTTCCAGGGCAGTGCAGGCGCGGCCCAGAACGGTCTGGCAGTCGCGCATAAAGCGTTCTTCCACCTTGGCCGCATCGGTGAAACGCTTGGGATTGGCCGAGACCGCCACCGGGTCGATCACCCGTCCGGTCTTGGCGTGACGGCCTTTGGCGGTGGGGTCAGGGGTGTGGCAGGTGGAGCACGATGCGAAATCGGGACTGGCGGTGTTCTTGGAGAGATACAAAGCTTCGCCACGAGCGGTTGAGAAAGCTGCTCCTGCTTCCTTGCCATACGCGGCCAGAATGGAGTCACGGGCCGGATCGCCGGCCTGGGCCGGACTTGCCGCCAGAACCGCCACGATCAGTGCCGCACCACTAAGCATTTCCCGAATGCGGCGGCCTTGGAAAATCCAGGCGATGATGGCGGCATGGGCCAGAACCAGCCACAGTCCGGCCTGGGCCAGGCCTTCATGGAGATCCTCCGCCGCTGGGATTCCATCGGCGATCACGCCGGAAATGGCCCCCAAGGCCAAGGCGGGAAGCAAGAGCACAGCCATCCAGGCAAAGATCGGGTTCCGGCCGGGCTTTCCCATGCTAATGCCACGCCCCGATGGGAAGGGCTCATCGGGGCGTGGTCGGTCGCAAGGCGACCGCGCGCCACATGGCGCGGAAGCCAAGGGTTTCGGAGAAACCCGCCCGGCCCCTAGGTCTCGCATCGGCACTGCCGATGCTGAGGCGCTTGAGGGCCTTAGAAAAGAAGGGCGGGCGGGACGCCCGCGCTCCAAAGGTTGAGTCAGCCGAGGACGGATCTTCTGTCCTCGATGATCCGGCGCAGGATCGGGGTCAAGATCAGTTCCATGGCAAGGCCCATCTTGCCGCCGGGCACCACGATGGTGTTGCGGCGGCTCATCCATGAATCCTTCAGCATCTGAAGCAGGAAGGGGAAGTCCACCCGGAAGCGGTCGGGCTTGCGGAAACGGATGACCACCAGGCTTTCATCGGCGGTGGGAATGTCGCGGGCGATGATGGGGTCCGAGGTATCGACGATGGGAACCCGCTGGAAGTTGATATCGGTCAGCTTGAACTGCGGCACGATGTAATGAACATAGTCGTGCATGCGGCGTAAGATGGTTTCCATCACCGCTTCCTCGGAATATCCGCGCTGGTTGGTGTCGCGGTGAATCTTCTGAATCCATTCCAGATTGATGACCGGGACCACACCGATCTTGAGGTCGGCATACTGGGCCACATTGGCGTTCTTGGTGGCGACGCAGCCGTGCAGCCCTTCGTAGAACAGGCAGTCGGTGTCTTCCGGGATTTCCTCCCAAGGCGTGAACTCACCCGATCCCACGCCCAGATGGGCCAGGGCTTCGGCCTCTTCGTCATTATGAACATAGAGTCGGCGACGGCCTCGACCGGTCTCGCCATAGGTGGCGAACAGTTCTTCCAGCTCGGTGAACAGATTGGCGTCGGGGCCGAAATGGCTGAAGGTGCGGCTGCCCTTCTTTTCCGCCTCGGTCATGGCCTTTTTCATATCCGCACGGTTATAGCGGTGGAAGCTGTCGCCCTCGACGATGGCGGGCTTGATCCCTTCGCGGCGGAACATGTGTTCGAATGACTCTTTGACCGTGCTGGTTCCGGCGCCGGATGACCCGGTAACGGCGATGACAGGGTGTTTTCTTGACACGATGGCCTCTCCTCTCTCTCCGGCGGGGCAGACTTGTGTCCGCCCGCTCCCGCTGGAAAATCTCTGTATGTTCAGCCGAGGCGCAGAGTCTCGCGCCAGCCGGGATATAGGGTGTCGGCATCGGTGGAGAAGGATGCAAAGGCCCCCTTCAGCTCGGGATGTGATTTGGCGTAATCCATCAGATCGATTCCTTGCAGCCATGCGTCATGGGCCTGGCGCAGCGACATGGCCCCGGCGACCGGTCCGTCTTTATGGCCGAAAGCGCCACCGCCCGAGGTTTGAATCACATTGGAATGACCCAGATTGGTGAAGAATCCGGGGAGACGTAACGCGTTCATGCCGCCCGAGATGATGGGGGTGCAAGACTTCATGCCGCACCAGTCCTGGCGGTAATACGGACCCTCGGCCTGGTCGCGTTCCAGCATATAGGCCACCATCTTCTCGGATGGGTCGCCTTCCATCTTGCCATAGCCCATGGTGCCGGTATGGATGCCGCTGGCTCCGATCAGCCGCGCCATCTTCATATGGACCAGCACGGTATAGCCGCGCTTGGACTGGGACGAGGTCACGGCTCCGTGTCCGGCGCGGTGATAGTGGAGGAACTGGCCGGGGAAGTTGCGGCGGCAGGTGGTCACCGCCGTCGGTCCCGCCACGTAGCCGTCCACCAGAAAGGCTACATGGCTGGCATTCTCGGCGAAGGTCTCAAGGATGTAATGGCCGCGCGCCAGCATTTCGGCCGGGTCGTCGGCGGTGATATTGGCGGAGAACAGCTTGGCCTGTCCGGTCTCGTCTTGGGCGCGCTTCATGGCATCGGCCACCAATCGCATGGTTTCCTTCAGAGGAGCGAAGACCTGATTGCCCTGGGGCTCGTCATTCTTGATGAAGTCGCCGCCCAGCCAGAACTGATAACAGGCATCGGCGAAGGGCTGGGGGCGCAGTCCTAGTTTCGGCTTGATGATGGTGCCCACCACCATGCCGCCATTGGTCTGGGGGCGCTCTAGCACCCGCCACATCTCCGCGATGTTGCAAGCCGGGCCATCGAACAGCTGGAGGAATTTGGGCGGGACGTAGAAATCCACCATCTTGGCGTATTCCACATCCGACATGCCTTGGTTGTTGCCGATGGTCAGGGTCAGGAAGGACGCGATCATGGCGCGGCCGTCGATGATGTTGCGGTCGAACAGATCCACCGGATAGGCGATCTTCATCAGCTCGCGCTGCTCGTCGATCTCATAGACCAAGGCATCGACGCTTCGGGTGAAGTCGTCGGTGGTGCAGACTTCCACATTGGTGCCGGTGGAGGATTCGGCGGCGAAATGAGCGGCGGTGGCAAGGTAGGAATGGCCTGATTTTGGCTTCATGCGATAGGCGCACAACACATGGGCGCCGTCTTCGATCAGAGCGGTTTCCTTGAGGCCGAGATTGGCATAACGCTTGGATTGGTCCATGGCCGGTTGTCTCCCTGGAACGATCGTTTTTTATGGCCGTCTTTTGACGTCCGCCACTTTGCCTTGAACGCAAAGGTGGGAGAACACCCATGCGGGGAGTGTGGGAAAATGACATGGGTGGCAGGGGTGCCACCCGGAAGGGCTGCGAAAGGGTGGGGGCTAGGCTTCTTTTGTTACCGTGACACCGGCTTCGCTGAACATGGTGGCGGCGGTCTCGAACTCCTCGGCGGGCATGGAGGTGGTGCCGCCCGCGACGTTGACCGCCGTGACTCCCGCCTGGATCAGCGAGCGGGCGCAACGTGAGCAGGGATAGTGAGTGACGAAGACCCGACAGCCTTTCAGGCTGACGCCGACACGGGCGGCATGGGCCACCAGATTTTCCTCGGCATGGGAGGTCCACAGATACTTGGCTGGGCGTTCCATGCGTTCGGGCTTGTCGGCGACTCCGCGTGGTAGGCCGTTATAGCCGGTGGCGCGGATTTCTCCGTCCGGTCCCACCGCGACGGCTCCCACTTTAGTGGAAGGGTCCTTGGACTTGGCTGCTGCGTGCAGGGCGAAGCCCATGAAGTACTCGTCCCAGTTCATGTTTTTAGACTGCCTTGGAGTGACGTTGTTCACCGGCCTTCAGATAGCGGTCGAAGGCGGCGCAGACGGCGCGGACCAGGGTCCGACCGTCTGGGGTGACGCTGATTCGATTGCCATCCACCTGGACCAGTCCGTCGGCCTGGAGGGGCGCGAGAGCCGCAAGCTCGGCCTCGAAGTGAGACCCGCTGATTCCGTGGCGTCCGGCGACCATGTCCAGGTCGATTTCCAGGTCGCACATCAAGCGTTCGATGATCTCGCGGCGTAGCCGGTCGTCGTCGCTGATGGCGATGCCGCGCGATGTGGTCAGCTTGCCTTCACTGATGCTGCGTTGATAGGCGTGAACCTCGCCCTCGTTGACCACATAGCCCTGGGGCAGCGAGCCAATGCCCGACGCTCCGAAGCCGATCAAGGTGGAGGCGCTGTCGGTGGTGTAGCCCTGGAAGTTGCGGTGCAGTTTTTTAGTGTTTAGGGCGATGGCCATGGCATCGTCGGGGGCGGCGAAGTGATCCAGGCCGATCTGCACATAGCCGTGGGTCTCGGTCAGCATCTTGCAGCCCAGTTCGTACTGCTTCCAGCGGGTCTCGGTATCGGGCAGGGTCTCGTCGGGGATCAGGCGCATGTGCTTCTTCATCCACGGCACATGAGCATAGCCGAACAGAGCCACCCGGCGGGGCGCGAAGCCCTTGATGGAGGTGTCGATGGTTTCCAGCAACCCGTCCACGCTTTGGTGGGGAAGGCCGTAAATCAGGTCGATATTGACCTCGGGCACGCCGTATTGACGCAGCCAACCCACCACCCGTTCGGTGACTTCATAGGGCTGAATGCGGTTGATGGCCTGCTGGACCTTGGGGTCCAGGTCCTGAACCCCGATGGAGGCCCGCGTCACGCCCGCTCCGGCCATGGCCTTCACATAGGCCTCGTCGGCGGTGCGGGGGTCCAGCTCCACCGCGATCTCGGCGCCGTCCTTCAGCAGGAAGCGGCTTTTCAGCAGGTCGAGGGTGCGGACGAAATCAGCAGATTTGAGAATGGTCGGGCTGCCGCCGCCGAAGTGAATGTGGCGGGCGGTCATGCGGGTGGGCAGGGCATCGGCCACCAGCTCGATCTCGCGCCACAGCGCCTCCATATAGGCGGCGACGGGGCCATAGCGTTTGGTGATCTTGGTGTGGCAGCCGCAGAACCAGCACATTTCGGCGCAAAAGGCGATGTGGAGGTAAAGGGAAAGCTCCAGCTTGGGGTCCATCTCGCCCAGCCAGCCGCCATAGGTTTCGCCGGTCACGCCGGGATGGAAGTGGGGCGCTGTGGGGTACGAGGTGTAACGGGGGACCCGAAGGTCGTACTTGGCCGCGAGATCGGGGCGCATGAGATAAATCCTGGTGAAGCCGGGCTGGAACCCTACTCTCCTCGGCAAGGCGTTGGCAATATCTTGGAAAAAGGGGAGGCCGCTGTGGCCTCCCCCATTCTCGTCCTAGAACTTGACGGTGCCGCGCATCCATAGGGTGCGGCCCGGCTCGTTGACACGGGTGGTGTCTTGGTAAAGAGCAAGGTTGCTCATGCCGGTCAGGGTTCCGGTTTTGCTCACATGCTCGGCATAGTTCTTGTCGAAGATGTTATCGACACCAGCAGTCAAGGTGATGGCTTCGTGCGGCCGCCAGCCGGTATTGGCCGACAGGATGGCGAAACCGCCGGTACGGCCGATATCTTGGCCGATGACGTTGCCCCAGCCGGTCTGGACTTGCTCTTGAGCCGCCACGGCGCGGAGCAGCAGACCGCCCAGGACGGTGCCGTTGTCGTATTTGACCGCCCAGCTGGTGTCTAATGGCGGAGTTTGGGCCAAGGCCCGCTTATCCGACAGATTTTCGCCGCGCACGAAGGCGGCGGTGGCTTCCAATGTCCAATCCGGTGTGACGCTATAGGCCAGTTCGGCCTCGACGCCACGGGTTTGGGCCTCCACATTTTTGGAGGATGTGGATGAGACCAGAATGTAATTATAGGTATGGGTGGCGAAGGCGGAGACCGAGCCGCGCCATTCCGGTGTCTTGAACAAAGCTCCCACATCAATCTGATCGGTTCGTTCCGACTGGATGGAGAAGGAGGCTGTGGATTTTGAGCGCTCCCAGTAATCGGGGGCGCGTTCCACATGGCCGAGGCTGGCAAAAGTGGTGACCGGGACTCCCAGATTCAGATCATGTTCATAGCGGCCGAAGCCGGTGCTCAGGTTGCGGTCGTCGTTCAGGTTGGGTGCGACATTGTGCTTGGTGCCTTCCAGGTGGGTCAGGCGATAGCCTGCGATGACCCGATCCTCCTGGGTGATCTCCTGCCTGACTTCGCCGAAAGCCGCCACGGTGTTGAAGGTCATGTCGGCAAGGCGGGTCTTGTCGGTGATGCTTTGCCCGGCCAGATATTGCGCTCCGGTCAGGGCACGCGATGAATGCTTGTCTTGGTTATAGTCGAACCCCATGGTGACCAAAGTGGTGTCGGTGGGGGTCAGCTCCATCTTG
>JAYTWE010000524.1:0-1782 GCA_043744055.1 Magnetospirillum sp. | reverse complement strand
CTTGGCTTTGGCCAACTGGGGCAGGTTCTCGGGATTGGGAATATTGGCGAGGCTCTGATTATTGCTGCTCATATCAGGTCCGGAGGTATGCGCGCCCTCACCTCTTCGGCGGGGCCGGCGAGTCGCAGGTAACCGCCGTCGAACACTAAAATGCGATCGGCCGTGCGGAGATGGCTGGGACGGTGAGTAACCATGAAGATGGTGGATTGGCCGCGGAAATTTTCCACGGCCCGCATGAAGGTACGATCGCCCTCGAAATCAAGGCCATTGACCGGTTCGTCAAACAGCATGATCGGGCTGCGTTTCAGATAGCCACGGGCCAAGGAGAGCTTTTGGATAAAGCTGGTCGGAAGATGGTCGGCAGCCCCCTCTCCGATTCGGGTTTCTAACCCACGTGGCAATTCAGAAATTTCATCCCAGACATCAGCCTGATCGCAAGCCCAACGAATGTCGGCGTCAGTCGCCGTGGGATTGGCCAAACGGAGATTCTGAGCGACGGAGCCGAAGAATAAATTACAGACCTGGGGCACATAAGAAATCATATGCCGCAATTCGATGGGATCAATCTGACGGATATCGGCAGCATCAATCTTGATATTACCCGCCTGAGGAGCATATAGGCCAAGCAAAAGCTTAATCACGGTGGATTTACCAGACCCGTTCCGCCCCGTGACACAGACCACTTCGCCCGGCTCCACCTCGAATGATACACCGACCAGCGCCGGGTCTGCTTCATTGGTATAGCGCAATGAAACGCGAGAGAAGACCACCCTTCCCTTCACATTCTTCAAGGGAGCCACGATGGCCCTGGGATCGCGCTCTGGCTTAATCCCCATCAAGCCGTCGATTTGACGAATGGAGCCACGCACCTGCTCCACCCGTTGGATCATGGTAAATCCGGTTTGAATGGGTGATAGAACGCGCCACACCAACATCATGGCCGCGATCAGGCCGCCGATGGTCAAAGCACCGTCGATAACCCCCAGCACCCCCACCGAAATGGTGGCCAAGCCAGACGAGATAATCAAGATATTGGATAATGTGCTGATTATGGAGGCAAACAGACCATTTTTGAACCCACCATAAGCCGCACGGGCAGACATTTCGCGATAGCGCTTGACCCAGGTGTGCTCGGCCGATGCCAGCTTCACCGCCCGCATCTTACCCAGGGTTTCCACCATGAATTCCTGGCGACGGGATGCGGCGCGAGAGGCAATTCCAACATTCTTTCTGACGATCGGCATTACCAGAAAGCCACCAATCAGAAATATGACGGTCGCGATCATAGGGACGATGGCGATAATTCCACCCAGCATGGCGATGACGGCGAAGTAAAAGAATGCGAATGGCAGTTCCATGAATACCGTGGCAAGAGGCCCGGTAAAAAACTCACGGACGGATTCGAAATCCTTGATGCGAGCCACCTGAGCGCCAATGGTGGCACGCTCGGTAAAGCCCGGCGGTAAAGCCAGGATATGCTGAAAAATATTGTTGCCCATGATGTTGTCGAGGCGGGCGCCGACAAAGGCCAGAATACGGGCACGGACCTCGCGCAGAACGGCATCCGCAACCAAGGCGACGGTGACGCCGATGGACAGCGCCATCAACATGGAGTGGGACGATGCACCGATCACTTTGTCATAGACCGACATCACGAACAGTGGAGTTGATAGTGAAAAGACGTTGAGGATCAGCGTGACAAAGAATGCTTGCCAATAGAGCGGGCGGAATCGCTCAAGAACGCTCTTAAACCAACTTGCGGGTCTGGCGGCGGCAGCATCC
>JAYTWE010000523.1:0-1947 GCA_043744055.1 Magnetospirillum sp. | reverse complement strand
GGTATCGTCATTCGACCCTTCCCCCTCTAAGTGGTTGTCAAGGAATACAAAATCTGGCATCCAGCCTGATCTTAGTATCTCTAAAACTTGCTCTTCGCCATCAGCGGTACGGACATCGATGGGGCGGTTGATTTTGTCCGGGCCGAATGTACTCACGATATCGGCGATATCATCCCTGACGAGTTTCTCGTCATCGACGACCATCACCAGAAATGGCTGATCAGACGGAGGCATCGGTTTGTTTCTCCAATGATTTTACGCTGTTACCATCTTGCTCGATGATTCTATCACGAGGAATCTCGATGATGAACTGGGAATGGTTCTGAGGATCGAGGCTCAAGTCACCGCCCATGCGCTGAAAGGTTAGGCGAGCGACATAAAGGCCCAGTCCCGTTCCGAACAGTTTGGTGGTCTGAAACGGCTCGAAAATGGTTTCTCCTAGCTGCTTTGGCACACCATGGCCGTTGTCGCGGATCAGCAGAACTAGGGGGAATATGCGATTCCGACGCAGGCGCGCCTCGATCCAGATCGTCGGCTTGGCATTGCTTCGAAAGACCCCCGATTCCCACAACGACTCGGCGGCATTGGTAGTCAAATTGACCAGTGCATCCCAAAGCCCCCCCTCACTGGGTAGGCGGACCTGCCATTCGGCAACTTCTGGGGCCACATTTACCACGACCGTGATGCTGGGACGACCGGTCTTTTGTTCCTTTTCCAGGACATCCCGCAACATCGTTGCGGCTCCAGTGGCAATGTCCTTTAGCAGAAGTCGCGCATCATCTCGGCTATCACCGGCGCTTCCGACACGGCTTCCTGCCTCGCGCATTTCCTCGAACCAATTCTGCACATGCTCCATTGCCAGGCTACTGCGGTCCAGTGCCCGCCCAAGATATCCCTGCATCAGGGGGTCGCTGATGCAGGGCAGGGCTTGGCGCGTGGCGCTCAGGCATCCCCCGACGGGCACAAGGATATTGCGTAACCGGTGGCGAGCCAATTTCAACATGAAGAACGGCATCCGGTCCCCGGCGGCGACGCCGATGCCTTGCGCGATTCGGTGCGCGGCACCGTGATACGAAAACATCATACTGTAGAGCGCCACGGCAAATGCCGCTGGGGCGAAGCCGCCGCAAGCCACCTGAATGGTGCGGAGGATGCTAAGGAAAAGCATCTCTGGGGTTACTGTGCCCGCAACCAGGGCGGGCAGAAGTTTCTTCGGCAGCGTCTCTGCCGCCAAGATGGCACCAGCCGTCCCCACATCCCATGCGATGGCCATTGTCACCAGCACCACCGACAGGGTGACGGCAAGCCATTTAAGAAAGGCCCCGCCAACCCCGGAAAGGTTCCCAGTATCCAGTGACACGCCCACATTCCGGCCATCCCAACGGCCCTGCATCATCACGGCATAGGCTGCGACCAGAGCGGCGACCGCTACGGTCAAATAGGCATAGGGCAATGTGTTCCAGAAGGGGGATTGCGCCGACAGCAGATCAAGCGCGGGAAAATAAAGAGTTAGGCCCATCAGGCCAAGCCCGGCCAGGGATAGCATTGCCATCCAAACGCAGGCGACGGCCACCAGATCAATTATCGATTGGGTGATCGTATAGATCGGTCGCTCCGACCACTCTCCGGCCTGAAAATTTCCCCCGACGTGAACCAGGAGCGCCGTGGATAGAACATAGGTCAACATCCAGTCGACCAGTTTCCATAGGTTCCGCTTTAATTTTCGGCCAAGGCTCTGACGTCCCCTGAAGCGGTGTAATCGCCCCTCCAGATACCTGGACCACATCGCCCACTTCCATCCGGTCATTCGGAGATTGTTGTGGTAATGGCGGGTTATGCCGAAATCCGGGGCTGTTGCGATGCAGTAAACCTCAAGCAGCAGACAGGTTGCGGACAAAGGCAGATCGAGAAAAACAGCCATCCCAGCCAAAAGCCCCCAGCCGTTCC
>JAYTWE010000522.1:0-8536 GCA_043744055.1 Magnetospirillum sp. | reverse complement strand
CCGTCGACATCCCCTCGCCGCCGATCGGCCGCTATTGGATGGAATTCACCATGAACGCACCCTAGTTTCCGCGCTTCGTGCCCGCGCTGATCTCTTGATCGACACCACCAATCAGCCGCCAAGTGAGCTTAAGCGGGTTTTGGCCGGTCACTTCGGTCTTGATGATGATCGGGGTCTGGTGGTTTTTGTCACTTCATTCGCCTATCGAAACGGTTTGCCGCGTGAAGCGGATTTGGTGTTGGACGCTCGTTTCTTGACCAATCCGCATTATGTCGCCCATTTGAAATTGTTGACGGGCAAGGATCAGGCTGTGGCTGATTATGTGGCCGCCGATCCAGCGTTTGCGAATTTCATTGATTCGGTGACCTGTTTATTGGAACCGTTGTTGCCCCGCTTCGCCGCTGAGGGTAAGAGCTATCTAACCATTGCTTTCGGATGTACCGGCGGCCGTCATCGTTCGGTCGCCATCGCCGAGCGGGTGGCGGGTTGGATCAAGGAACGTGGCTGCCGCGTCGAGTTGCGTCATCGCGAACTCGACGAAGGGGGATCATGATGAGGGGATTGAGATGATCGGACTGGTTCTCGTGACCCATGGTCGGCTCGCCGATGAACTCGTCGCCGCGTTGGAACATGTGGTTGGCCCGCAACCCAGCGTGGGGTCCGTTTGTATTGGCCCGGACGACGATATGGAGCAGCGCCGCAACGATATTTTGGCCAGCGTCGCCAAATGCGATGACGGCACGGGGGTGGTGGTGCTGACGGATATGTTCGGGGGGACACCGTCCAATCTGGCCATCTCCATCATGGATAAGGCCAAAGTTGAAGTGATTGCCGGCGTTAATCTTCCCATGCTGATTAAGTTGGCCAGCGTTCGCCATACCGAAGTCCTGGAGGATGCCGTGGCCAGCGCCCAGGAGGCGGGCCGTAAATATATCAACGTCGCTTCCAAGCTTTTGACCCAGGATCGCAGATGAGTGCCGAAGCCTTCGACTCTTCCCATGAGGCCGGAGACGACAATCTCCGCCGTGACGCCACCATCGCCAATCGGCGTGGCTTGCATGCGCGGGCGGCGGCCAAATTCGTCAAATTGGCGGCCACCTTTGATGCCCAGGTTTTGGTTGGTCATCGTGGTACCGAAGTCTCGGGCCTGTCCATCATGGGTCTGATGATGCTGGCGGCCGCGCCCGGCTGTTGTATCGAGCTGAAGGCCAGCGGCAATCAAGCAGTGGAAGCCTTGGATGCTTTGCTCGATCTGGTCGATCGAAAATTCGACGAAGATTGAGAGTCATCCTGTTTTGAGCATGCCGAGGTAAATCATGACCTCCCGCGCTGGCGATAAACAGACGGAACATCAGGCCGACCGGACCTGTGGCGGTGAAGTTGTGCTCGACGGTCTGGGTGTGTCGCGCGGGGTCGCCATCGGCACCCTTTATCTTCATGATTCCGGCACCATCACCGTGCGCGAGCGTCGTATTGCCCATAAGGAGCTGGATGCTGAATGCGTTCGCTTCCAAGAATCCGCCGCCGATGCTATCCGCCAAGTGGAACAATTGCAGGAGAAGGCGGCCCGTTTGGGGGGCTCGGCTGGGGAAGAGCTCGGCTATCTGTTGGACGCTTATCGTCAGATGTTACATGGCTCACGCTTGATCCGGGGGGTGGAGGCGAGGATCAGGGGGGAGTACATCAACGCCGAGGCGGCGGTTCAGCAGGAAATCAACGAGATCGTTCGCGGTTTCGAAGCCATGGAGGACGCCTATCTGAAGGCGCGCGTGGCCGATATCAGGGATATCGGGCGGCGGCTGTTGCGCAATCTGACCAATGCCGATTACCGGCCCTTTACTGCTTTGCCGAAGAACGCGGTGATTGTCGCCGAGGAAATGACTCCGGCCGATACCGCCTTGTTGGACCCTCGTACCGTGGCCGGTCTGGCCACCGTGGTGGGAGGAGCCGAAAGTCACACCGCCATTATGGCCCGTTCGCTCAGTCTGCCTTCGGTATTGGGCATCGCCGATCTGCTGCAAACGCCGCGTGGCGGCGAAACGGTTATCGTCGATGGCACCAATGGGTTGGTGGTGATAAATCCCCTGCCTGAGACGCTGGCCTATTATCGCCGGGAGAAGGTCGCTTTTTTAAAGGCGCGGCGGTTGCTGGGGCGCTTGAAGAATGTGCCCGCCGTCACGGGCGATGGAGCGCGGATCTCGTTGCAGGCCAATATGGAGCTGCCCAACGAAGTGGGCGCCGTGCTGGAATCCGGGGCCGAGGGAATCGGGCTGCTGCGTTCGGAATTCCTGTTCATGAACCGCGATGATGTCCCTTCGGAAGAGGAGCAATATCAGGTCCTACGCCAGGTGGTCGAGCGTATGGGCGGTCGCACTGTCACCGTGCGGACCTTTGACGCGGGCGGCGATAAGCTGGCTCCGGCGCTGGGCTGCGCCATTGGCCCCAATCCGGCTTTGGGCTTGCGCGCTATTCGTCTTGGTCTGGCCCGCCAGGATTTGTTGGAAGCGCAATTGGCGGCTATTTTGCGGGCTTCGGCCCATGGCCCTGTTCGAATTTTGATCCCCATGATTGCCACCGTGGGTGAACTGCGTGCCACCCGTGAGGTGATGAACCGGGTGATCCGCCGTCTGCGCAAGGCGGGGATCGCCATGGCTGATCCCTTGCCGCCGCTGGGGGCCATGATTGAAATTCCTGGGGCGGCGCTATCGGCGGATTCCATTGCCTGGCATGCGGATTTCTTCTCCATCGGCACCAATGACTTGACTCAGTATACCCTGGCCATCGATCGCTCTGACGAGGCGGTGGCTCATCTGTACAACCCGCTGCACCCGGCGGTGTTGCGCTTGATTCAATTTACCGTTTTGGCGGCGTCCAAGGCTCGTATCCCGGTCTGTGTCTGTGGCGAAGTGGCGGGTGATCCCCGCTATACCGCCTTGCTGTTGGGTTTGGGCATCCGAGAATTGTCCATGACCACGTCGAATGTGCCGGTGGTTAAAAGCCGGGTCCGCTCCACCGATCTCGCCGCCGCCAGCGCCTTGGCCCGCGACGTGATGGAGCAAAGTGACGGTGCCCGCATCGCTCAGCTGGTGGACGGGTTTAATGAGTAGCGCCATTCCCACATAAAGATATCTTTATGTCATGTTGCGTTTTGAGCGCTGGGCTGCTACATAGAGCCCAGCTACAGCCATCACATTGCCAAGGGGCGATCATGACCGACTTTCACGTTGCCGATATCAAGCTGGCCGATTGGGGCCGCAAGGAACTGACCATTGCCGAGATCGAGATGCCCGGCTTGATGTCCATCCGTAAGGAGTTCGGACCCTCGCAGCCGCTGAAGGGCGCCCGCATCGCCGGGTCCTTGCACATGACCATTCAGACCGGTGTGCTGATCGAGACCCTGAAGGCTTTGGGCGCCGATATCCGTTGGGCGTCTTGCAATATCTATTCGACCCAAGATCATGCCGCTGCCGCCATCGCCGCCGCTGGCATTCCGGTCTTCGCCTTCAAGGGTGAGAGCCTGGTGGAATACTGGGAGTATACCCATCGCATTTTCGAATGGGCCGATGGTGGTTGCCCCAACATGATTTTGGATGATGGCGGCGACGCGACCTTGCTGATCCATCTGGGCATGCGGGCCGAGAAAGACATCTCTGTCCTCGACACCCCCACCTGCGAAGAAGAAGAAGTCCTGTTCGCCTCCATCAAGAAGAAGCTGGAGACCGACAAGACCTTCTACACCCGCAACGGAACCACGATTCGCGGCGTGACCGAAGAGACCACCACCGGCGTCCATCGTCTGTACGAGATGGAAAAGAAGGGCACCTTGTTGTGGCCCGCCATCAACGTCAACGACTCGGTCACCAAGTCCAAGTTTGACAACAAGTATGGCTGCCGCGAGTCCCTGGTGGATGGTATCCGCCGCGCCACCGACGTCATGATGGCCGGTAAGGTCGCCGTGGTCGCCGGTTTTGGTGATGTGGGCAAGGGCTCGGCCGAGTCGCTGGCGTCTCAGGGCGTGCGCGTCATCGTTACCGAGATCGACCCCATCTGCGCGTTGCAGGCCGCCATGGAAGGCTATGAGGTCACCACCATGGAAGCCGCCGCCCCGCGCGGAGACATCTTCGTGACCACCACAGGCAATGTGGACGTGATTACCGTCGAGCACATGCGGGCCATGAAGGACCGCGCCATCGTCTGTAATATCGGCCATTTCGATAGCGAAATTCAGGTCGCCGGCTTGAAGAACCTCAAATGGTTCAACGTGAAGCCCCAGGTGGACGAGATCGAGTTCCCCGACGGCAAGCGCATTATCTTGCTGGCTGAAGGTCGTCTGGTGAATCTGGGCTGCGCCACCGGCCATCCCAGCTTCGTCATGAGCGCGTCTTTTACCAATCAGGTCCTGGCCCAGCTGGATATCTTCTGTAATCCGGGCAAGTACGACAAAAAGGTCTATGTGCTGCCGAAGCACCTGGACGAGAAAGTCGCCGCTCTGCATTTGGCCAAGCTTGGCGTCAAGCTGACCACTTTGAACAAGAAGCAGTCCGACTATATCGGCGTGCCGGTCACCGGGCCGTTCAAGCCCGACACCTACCGCTACTAAGAGCAGGATAGTATTATTTCAAATTTCATAAATTCCGCCGACCGCATATCCGTTGCGGTCGGCGGTTGTCAGAGTTAGAATCAAGGGTCTTCAGCCAACGTGAAATTTGGTCATGACTAGGAGAAAGACATGTCCGATGAATTGCAAGTCTTGATCAATGCAGCCCGTCAGGTGGCGATGTCACCGGAAGATCGAGAGGAGCAACGGCGTAGCTTTGCTTATGGCAACTCAAAAATTGAGAATGATCGCATAACCCGTCGTACAATTGATGAACAGGCGGAGTTACTCAAGAAGCATGCATAACGATAATGACGGAGAGCGCCATAGCCGAGCGGACGATGCGCGGGTCGTAACCGATCCCGATGAATTGGCTCAATTAGAGGCTCGTAACGCACTTCGTCAGTTTGATGCTGTTTGTTTAATGATTGAGGATTGGCTGCAGCCTGAGCGTAAATTCAGGTTGCGTCCATCGATGGTGCTTCTCCTTCATCGAGCTGCACTTGATGGTTTGAGTTCCTACGCTGGGAATTTCCGTCCCGGTAACGTTGAAATTGAAGGCAGTGCACACCAACCGCATGGCGCTCACCTTGTCCCCGAGCTTGTGGAAGAGATGTGCGATTATGTGAATGACAATTGGGATGGAAAAAGTGCCTTGCATTTGGCTGCATATGTTATGTGGCGGCTGAACTGGATACACCCTTTTAGTGACGGGAATGGCCGAACATCCCGAGCCGTCTCTTACTTGGTACTTTGTATGCGATTAGGCTATAAATTGCCAGGAACGCGCACCATTCCTGCTCAGATTGCAGACAACAAAAAACCATATTATCAGATGCTTGAGGCCGCGGATGCGACGTGCAAGGATGGACATATTGATGTGTCCGTTCTTGAAGAATTTCTGGGGAAACTGTTGGCATGTCAGTTGGTCGGTGTTTACGAGACCGCGACAAGCGGTAAGGACAACGGCGAGAGCCGTTTTCACTAGAGTCATCCGGGTTATCCTCGACTGCCGTCCACCCGGATCAAACGTAACTCCCCCCCTTGCCCTCTGCCGCGCTTGGCCTCAAACTCCCGCCATGCGCGCTCTTATCCTTGCCCTCGCCTTACTTTGGACCACTGCCGCTGTCGCTGAGACGGTGAAGCCTGTTCATGGCATCGCCATGCATGGAGCGTTGAAATATCCGGCGGGGTTCAAGCATTTCGATTATGCCAATCCCGATGCGCCCAAGGGCGGCGAGGTTAAGCTGGCCGAGATTGGGGGTTGGGACTCGCTCAATCCCTTCATCGTCAAGGGAGAGGCTCCGGGGGGGGCCGATCTGCCGTTCGAGACTCTGTTGACCGGCTCGGCCGATGAGGCGTTTTCCGAATATGGGTTGATCGCCGAATCGCTGGAGACGCCCGCTGATCGGTCTTGGGTGATCTATACGCTCAGGCCCCAGGCCCGCTGGCATGATGGCAAGGCCATAACCGCCGATGACGTGATGTTTTCGTTCGAGACCTTGAAGGCCAAGGGCCATCCTCGCTATCGTTTCTATTACGGTGCGGTGGATAAGGTGGAAAAACTGGGTGAGCGGCGGGTGAAGTTTTCGTTTAAGCCCGGTGACAATCGGGAATTACCGCTGATCTTGGGCCAGCTTCCGGTTCTCCCCAAGCATTACTGGCAGGGTCGCGACTTCGCGGTGACGACCTTGGAGCCGCCCTTGGGCAGTGGTCCTTATAAGGTGGGCGGCTTCGAGACCCAGCGGAGCATCACCTATGAGCGGGTGAAGGAGTATTGGGGGGCCGATCTGGCGGTGCGCAAGGGGCTGCACAATTTCGATCGTATTCGTTATGACACCTATCGCGACACGACGGTGGCGCTGGAGGCGTTCAAGGCGGGTGAATATGACTGGCGGCTGGAGAACGAAGCCCGCAAATGGGCCACCGGTTATCAGGACTGGCAGGGTTTGAAGACCGGCAAAGGCCGTAAGGAGGCCATTGCCCATCGCCGCCCGGCCGGGATGCAGGGCTATGTCTTCAATCTGCGCCGTGATTTGTTTCAAGACCCCCGGGTGCGCCGCGCCCTGGCCTATGGCTTCGATTTCGAATGGTCCAACAAGACCCTGTTTTATGGCCAGTACAAGCGGACCACCAGCTATTTCGCCAATTCCGAACTTGCTGCCGAAGGGTTGCCGGGGGCGCTGGAACTGGCGGTTTTAGAGCCTTTGCGCCCTCAGGTGCCGTCCGAGGTTTTTACCCAGACCTATCAGCCTCCCCGTACCGAGGGTGACGGCAATATCCGCCCCAATCTGCGCCAAGCTATGAAACTGCTGGAAGAGGCCGGGTGGGATGTGGTGGACGGCAAGTTGGTTAAGGACGGCAAGCCCTTCACCTTCGAGATTTTGCTGGTGCAGCCGGTCTGGGAACGCATCACCTTGCCTTTTGCCCGCAATCTGGCCCGGCTGGGCATCGAAGCCAATGTGCGCACCGTCGATAGCGCTCAGTATAAGAATCGGCTAGACCATTATGACTTCGATATGATCGTCCATGTCTGGGGACAGTCGCAATCGCCGGGCAATGAGCAAGCCAGTTTCTGGGGCTCAGACTCCGCCGACCAGCCGGGTGGCCAAAATCTGGCGGGGATCAGGAGCCCTGCCGTGGATTCTTTGGTGGATCAGGTGATTTCAGCCCCCGACCGCGAGACATTGGTGGCCCGGACTCGGGCGCTGGACCGGGTTTTGTTGTGGGGCCATTATGTGATCCCCCACTGGCATTTGGGGACCGATCGGCTGGTGTGGTGGGATAAGTTCGGCCGACCCGAGATTGCGCCCGCCAACGGCACTCAATTCCTCAGCTGGTGGATCAAGCCATGATCGCCTATGCCCTGCGCCGTTTGATGCTGATCCCGCTGACCCTGCTGGGAATCATGTTGGTCAATTTCGCGGTGGTGCAATTTGCTCCCGGTGGGCCGGTGGATCTGATGATTTCCAAGCTTCAGGGCACCAATGTGGAGGCCGCCGCCCGCATTTCCGGGGCTGGAGGCGGAGAAAGCGCTGCTCCCAAGGCGTCCCGCGCTCAGGCGAGCCAGGGCAATCAAGGGGCCTATCGCGGGGCGCAAGGCTTGGACCCGGCCTTCATCAAGGAGATCGAACGCCAGTTCGGCTTTGATAAACCGGCCCATGAACGCTTTGCCCTGATGTTGGGTCAATATGTTCGTTTCGATTTCGGAAAGAGCTTCTACCGCGATGTCTCGGTGGTGGGGCTGGTCATTGAAAAGATGCCGGTTTCCATTTCGCTGGGCCTGTGGAGCACCCTTATCATCTATCTGGTCTCCATTCCGTTGGGCATCTATAAGGCCCGCCATGACGGGTCCCGGCTGGATATCGCGTCATCCTGGGCCGTCATCATCGGCTATGCCGTGCCTGGTTTTCTGTTCGCTATCTTGCTGATCGTGGTGTTCGCCGGGGGAACCTATCTGAATTGGTTTCCCCTGCGCGGCTTGACCTCGTCCGGGATGGAGGCTGCGTCTTGGACGGCGCGGGCGGCGGATTACGCTTGGCATCTGGCTTTGCCGGTGACGGCGCTGGTGGTGGGCGGTTTCGCCAGCCTGACCATGCTGACTAAGAATTCGTTTCTGGAAGAGATCAACAAGCAATATGTGGTCACCGCCAGGGCCAAGGGTCTCAGCGAGAACCGGGTGCTCTACGGCCATGTCTTTCGCAATGCCATGTTGTTGATCGTCGCCGGTTTCCCCCGCGCCTTGGTGGGAATCCTGTTCACCGGCTCGGTCTTGGTGGAGATCATCTTCTCCCTGGATGGAATCGGTCTGTTGGGGTTCGAGGCGGTCAGCAATCGTGACTATCCGGTGATGTTCGGTACGCTTTACGCCTTCAGCCTCCTGGGCCTGGTGCTCAATCTGGTGAGCGATCTGACCTATCATTGGGTCGATCCCCGAAT
>JAYTWE010000521.1:0-12141 GCA_043744055.1 Magnetospirillum sp. | reverse complement strand
CCCGGCCAGGGGGGATGCCACCGCCTGGCCCACAGTGGAGCCCTCGTTAGAGATCATACCGGAATTCAAGCAAACGAAGCCGCCGATGAAGCCGGTCTCGGAATGCCATGTTTTCACATTCTCGCACAGCAAAGCGACGCGCTCCTCCAGATCATCCACCGTAAAGCCTGGGCGCAACAGCACCCGATTGACGGTAATGACCCCATCGGAGTTAAAGCCTTCGATCATCATGGCAAATCTCCAAAATCATAACATTCCATATTCCTAATGTGGTGGGTCCGGCATGCGTTTCAAGCACGGATAAGTCACATCGTGTCTATGACGGACGAAGGCGAGGACGGACGAAGGCGAGTCTGATAGGCTTGCTTCAGAATGAAACACTGTTTGGGAGGACAAGATGGCCGAAGCGGGTTGCCGGCAACCGGGAACAGTCTGGGCGGGGCATCCCCTCCTGACGGCGCGCCTCAGACTGCGACCACTGGTTTCCCACGATATCGAGCCGCTGGCCGCCTTGCTGGACGACTGGGACGTGATCCGGCTGACCGCCGCCATCCCCCACCCCTATACGGTGGAAGATGCCAAGCGGTTCATCACGGAACAAGAGCTTCGCCGCATCGAAGGCAAGGGCGCCGCCCTGGCCATGGAGCGCACCACCGACAATGTCCTGGTCGGCGTCATCGGCTTTGGCCTGGAGCGCAACGGCGAGCCGGAGCTTGGCTATTGGCTGGGTAAGGCGTTTTGGAATCAAGGCTTCACCACCGAGGCGCTCCGCCACCTGATCCGCCACCTGTTCGACACTTTGGGCTTTCACCGGGTCTGGTCGTCCTTCCACCCCGACAACCACGCGTCCAAGCGGGTCATGGAAAAGGCCGGTCTCAATTACTACGGCGTCGATACCTGCTCCATGCCCGCGCGCGGGCAAAGCGTCATCGCCCCGGTCTTCGCTCTGAAGAAGGGGGAATGGCAGATGGCACGGGCTACCCGCCCCATGCTGCTGGTGGTGGCCGCCGCCCTGGTGGACCATGACGGCCGCGTCTTGATGGCGTCGCGGCCAACCGGCAAGGACATGGCCGGTCTGTGGGAGTTCCCCGGCGGCAAGGTTCATGATGGCGAGACCCCGGAAACGGCCCTGGTGCGGGAACTGGCAGAGGAGCTGGGCATCGACGTTACCGAAAGCTGCCTGGCTCCGGTCGCCTTCGCCTCCCATGACTACGACACCTTTCACCTGCTGATGCCGCTTTACGTGGTGCGGGTGTGGAAGGGCAACCCCACCGGCCGCGAAGGGCAGGAATTGCGTTGGGTGCGTGCCCCCCGGCTGGCCGATCTGCCGACACCGCCCGCCGATATTCCACTGATCGCGCAATTGCGGGAATGGGTGTGAGACCGTCGAATGGGGCCGGTTGAAAAATCTCGCTGGCGCGAAGGGCTGCCGCCCCAACCCGCTCGGAGAGGTCTCCGAACCTCCTTTTTCTTATGAGAAACAAAATGGAGGGTCCGGGAGGCTTCAGCCTCCCGGTTGGGGATCGGGGCAAAAGCCCCGAAGCAATCAGAACCCGATCAAAGAGCAGATCATCATGACGCCTCAGGAGAAGGAGCCGCTTAAATATCTGGGGCAGCACCTGATCTATGGAATCGCCGCAGCACTCACCTTCGGGGGGATGGTGCTGGCCACCGATCTCAGCCATATCCGCACCATGCTGATGGACTCCGCCAATCCCTGGCAGGTCATGGCCTTGATGTTTTTCGGCCTGATCGTGACCTTCGGCAGTGTCGCCATGGGTGTCGGCATCATGAATTTAGCCCGCGACGAGGACGATAACCGCAGGGACTGATTTCTCCCTCCTCACTCGGCAGGCTTTACCCCTTGCCCGGCAAAATTTTCCCCTTTCGCCACGCCACCGCCTTTATGTGAAACAACGAAATTAAATTTATCGTTTAATTTCAATAAACTAGCCCATGCCAGAAAACTGGCCCGGCGCTTGCTCTAGTCATCTCGCAACAATCCCATTTGCGGGGACCAGACCATGACCGTGCAATCGATCGATAAGCGAGTGATAGCCGAGGCCAATATGACCACGGCGACTCAGGATAAGCAGCAGAGCGCCATGTCCGTAGAAGACGCCTTCACGGCGCTTTTGCAGCAGACCTCTCAGCGTTTCGGCAACAAAGCCGCCGGAAGTGCTACGCCTGACAAGGCGTTGGCCGATCACTTCAGCCGCAAGCCGATCGAGGTCAAGACCGACAAGCCCCAGGTCGCCCGCGACGACAATCAGCAAGACCGCACCCCCACCGCCAAGGACCCGCGCCCCGTCGCCAAGGCCGACAAGGCACGTCCAGCCTCGGCCAAGGACCCCGCCGCCAAGGCCGTCGTCAAGGACGATGCGCCCGCCCCTGCCGCTTCGGCCTCCGATGATGACGGCAAGACCGTTGCCGCCGCCGATGACGACGCGCCCAAATCCAATAGTGGATCAGCCGACGACAAAACCGGGCAGAACGACGTCAAGACTCAGGCCCAGCAGGTCGAGACCGTGGCTGTCGCCGCCCAGCAGCAAATGGTGGTCGAGATCGACATCACCGTCGAAGAGACGGTCCAGGTGGTCCAGATCGACGGTTCGGCTCGCAATACCCAGGCCGATGCCACGGACCAAGCGGCCCAGGCCAATGCAAATCAGGCTCAAAATACCGGCAAGGATCTGTTGGCCGGTCTCAGCAAGGATGACCGTCAGCGGATTACCGACCTGGAGAACCGGATCATCGACGATCTGGATTCCGGCGATGCCGATGACGCCCTGGACGCCGCTACCGAACTGGTGACCCAGCTTATCAACAAGGCTGGTCAGCAGCAGAATGCCGGTCTCCATTCCCACGCCCATGACATGGCTAAGACCGACACGGCCAAGCAACAGGCCGATGATCTGGCCGCCATGCTGGCCGGAACCGGCGCTCAGTTGGATGTCAAGGTCCAGGTCAATCAGGCCGCGACCGAAACTCCGACACAAACCGCCGCCACCGTGGTCGATACCATGGTTCAGATGGATATGACGGCGCAGAACCAGCAGTCTTCCGGCCAAGGCCAGAACCAAGGCCAGCAACAGCAAGGTCCCAAGACCGCCGACCCGCTGACCGCCGTGCAGACCGCACCGCTCGCCGCCGCCCCCACCGAACAGCCCGTCGAGGCGGTCAACTCGTTCAGCGCCGTCCTGGCCGCCCAGGTTGAAGCCGGCGCCCAAGACGTCAAGGATGCACCAAAGCCGAATGTGGTGGCTGGCCTTGCCGCCGTCGGAGCCACCCAGGCCACGGAAAAGTCCAGCCCGGCCCAGTCCGCTCAATCCGCCCGCCCCCCTCGCATTCCCTTGCAGCAGCAGGTCATGGAGCAGGTCAGCGTTCAGATCGACAAGGCCGTCAAGGATGGCAACGACACCGTCAAGATCCAACTCAGGCCGCTGGATCTGGGCAAGATCGAAATCAAACTGGAAATGGTCGATGGCCACGTCTCCGCCACCGTGACGGCTGAAAGGCCCGAAACCCTGGCCCTGCTCCAAAAGGACTCCAAGGGTCTGGAAAAGGCTTTGGAAGATGCGGGCCTGAAGCCGGACGCCAATTCCACCAGCTTCAGCCTGAAGAACGGCGAGCAGCAGAACAACGCCGATCGGGGCAACAACAACGGACAGCGTCGCTCGCGCGGACGCGGTCACGGCGGTGACGCCGAGACCGCGTCCATCGCAGCGGCCCAGACAGCCCAGCCGCGCCGCTCCGGCGGCCGCGCCGGCGTCGATATTTCGGTCTAAGGAGAAATCGCCATGACCACGGTAGACACCTCAGCCTCGGCAGCGGCCGCCGCATCAGCCTCGTCATCGACGGCCAGCAAGGCAACCACCGCCAAGACGACCTTGGGCACCAACTTCAATACCTTCTTGAACATGCTGACCACTCAGCTGAAGCATCAAGACCCGTTGGCCCCCACGGATTCGAGCCAGTTCACCAATCAGCTGGTCCAGTTCTCCAGCGTCGAGCAACAGATTGCCGCGAACTCCAATCTGGAAAAGCTGATTACCCTGCAAACCGCCAGCCAGACCGCCCAGGCCATCGCCTATGTGGGCCAGACGGTTGAAGTGTCGGGTTCGACTCTGCCGCTGCAAAACGCCAGCGCGGGCGCGTCCTTCTCTTATACGCTGCCCACTAACGCCACCAGCTGCGAAGTCCAGATCAAGGACTCGACGGGCAATGTGGTCTACAAGACCAACGCCGACACCAAGTCCGGCCGTCACGACATCACCTGGAACGGCAAGGATACCGCTGGCACCGCTCAGAAAGAGGGCCTCTACACCCTCTCCGTGGTTGCCAAGGGATCGGACGGAAACGCCCTGGCCGCCTCGACCACGGTCAATGGACAGGTCACCAAGCTGACCAACGACGCCACCAACGGCGCCACCCTGGAAATCGGGGCGGGGACCAGTGGAGCCAAGGTCAGCGTCACGCCCAGCCAGATCCTCAGCGTCAACAACGACAACTCGCTGGTCAACGCTCAGTTGACCGCAGCCAACGCCCAATACCAGGCCGCCGCCGCCCAATACCAGGCGCTGCAGGCAGCCAATAAAACAACAACCACGTCGTCTTCGACGACTGGCCAGTAATTCCAGGAGGCTATCATGAGCTTATACGGCGCATTATTCTCGGGTGTCTCCGGCCTGGCCTCACAGTCCAGCGCCATGGGCGCGATCTCGGATAACATCACCAACGTCAACACCACCGGCTACAAGGGAGCCAAGGTGAACTTCCAGACGCTGGTGACCAAGCAGGTGTCCATCACCGAATACTCACCCGGCGGCGTGCAGTCCAAGCCGCGCAACGGCATCGACGTCCAGGGCCTGTTGCAGGCCAGTTCGTCCTCCACCGATCTGGCCCTGTCCGGCCAGGGCATGTTCGTGGTCAACACCCAGCCCGACTCGGCAAGCACCGGCACCGGCATGTTCGCCTATACCCGCGCTGGCTCGTTCAAGTCGGACAACCAGGGCTATCTGACCAATGTGTCGGGCTTCTACCTGCAAGGCTGGCCGCTGGCCGCCACCGATAACAGCTCTTCCGCCCGCCCCAGTGAAACCGTCGTCGACGGCAACACCTATATGAAGGCGTATAAGGACACGAGCGGCAACTATCACTACATCAACCAGAACACCATCAATCCGTCGGAAATGAAGTCGCTGAACCTCAAGACCATCGGCGGCACGGCGGACCCGACCACCCAGGTCAAGATGGGCGCCAACCTGCCATCGGGTGATTCCATCTTCGATCCGGCGGTCGCCGGGTCCGGCGGTCTGCATGAGAGCAGCGTGCTGGTCTATGACTCGCTGGGCGACAGCCACTCCATCAACACCACCTGGATGAAGACCAACGCCAACCAGTGGGATGTGGCCAACAAGACCAATTTCTTCGGTGTCGGCATGGCGCTGAGTGATACCAGCGCCACCCCCGAGACCGCGGCAACCTTCTCCATCGCCGGTCAGCCGGGCGGCGGCAGCTCCACCGTCATCACCGGCAGCTCCTATGCTGGCGGTAATTCCATGGGCTTCTTCGCCAGCACCGGCGTCATCGCCTTCCAGGCCGCCGCCGATGCGGCAAAACTGCCAGCGGGCACCACATTCACGGTTTCCGGGGCCGAAGACGCCGCCAATAACGGCAACTTCCTGGTCAAGACCGCGTCCACCGCCTCGGGCGCACCGACCACCCTGGCCGCCGGTTCAATTACCATCTCCCGCAACGGCACCAGCACCACCTATCCCGGCGTGACCCGGGCCGCGGGTAGCTTCACCTTCGGCGGCGCCAGCTCCCCGACCCTGGTGGCAGGCGACGTCATTAAGGCCACCGACACCGCCGGTATCACCGGCTATTACCAGGTAACGGCCTATGCAGCGACGGTGGCATCAGTCACCGCCCTGAATTATGTGGCCATCGACACCGCGCCCTTCCAGACACAGCGCGGCATCAAGCCGCCATCCGGTGCGGCGGTGCTTGATATCTATGATCCCAGCGGCGTATCCACCGCCGTCTATGCCTCACAAGGCCGCATGGACTTCACCGCGTCGTCCCGCGCCGACATCACCGCCATGGACGGCAAGACCTTCACCATCACGCCATCGGGCTCCTCCGTGGCGGTCACCGTGGAGTTCGACACCAACGGCGCCAACAGCCTGTATAAGAATCCCGGCAATGTGGGCGGCACCAGCAACATCGTCATCGATCTGTCGACCACCTCGTTCACCTCGGGCTCCGACGTGGCCGATCTGGTCGCCAAGGCTTTGAACAACGCCGCCAACTGGGATTCCGCCGCTCACCCGGACGGTATCTCCTACCTATCCGCTACCTCGGTTTCCACCTCCACCGGTGCGGCGGTCCCGCTGTTCCGGGCCAATGGCGGCACCGTGGAAATCGTCCAGCAGACCGCGGTCTCAGACAGTTTCACCTTCGACCTTTCCGGCCTGGGCACCTCTTGCACCCAGTCGCAGGCCCGTCAGTGGAACTCGTCCATCCCATCAGTGGACCGGGTCACCGGGCAGTTTGTCCTCCAGCACATCTCCACCGCCCTGGCCGCGACGCCCGCCATTAAGTTCAACGGCGACGGCACCCCCCAGACCATCATGGGAACCGGCAGCACTTCGGGCAGCGCCAGCACCGCGCCGACCCCGCGTATTTCCATCGAATGGGCCAATGGCGCGCAAAGCATGACCTCGGTGCCCAACGGCACCGGCGCCGATCACCGCATCACCTGGTTCATGGGCAATACCGCCCAGGCCGATGGCATGACCCAGCTGGGCGGCAATTTCCAGCTGTCCTACCTGACCCAGAACGGCGCCAAGTTCGGTAACTTCTCCGGCGTCTCGGTGGGGTCCGACGGCGTGGTGACCGCCCTGTTCGACAACGGCGTCCGCCGCCCGGTGTTCCAGATCCCGGTCGCGACCTTCACCAATGTCAACGGCATGGAATCACTGACCGGCAATAGCTGGATCGAGACCAACGACTCCGGCTCCTACACCTTGCGTGAAGCCAACAAGGCCGGTGCCGGTTCGGTAGCCTCGGCCTCGTTGGAAGCCTCCACCGTGGATATCGGCGCCGAGTTCACCACCATGATCGTGACCCAGCGAGCCTATTCCGCCGCAGCCAAGATCATCACCACCGCCGACCAGATGTTGGACGAATTGGTCCAGATCAAACGGTAATACCCAGTGACCCAAGAGAGCCGGTGGCCGCGATGGCTGCCGGCTTTTTTGCTTTTTCCTGTACCCGATCACAAGGGATTGCGCATAATTTCACCTGCCCGCCTTCTGAACGGTCTGATGATGCCCATGTCGTGTCTGCCTCGCCTTCTGTATCCCTACGCCCTGGCGGCGGCCTTGCTGGCGCCGGTCCAAGGAGCCGTGGCGGCGGAATGGGATGCGCAAGTGGCGGAAAGAACCATCGCCTTCGGCTTCTCGGCCATGGTGGACCGCCACCTACAGCCCGTGACCGCCGCCTCCATCGCCTTGGACGGCATGCGCGGCTTGGCCGAGATCGACCCGCAAATGGCGGTGCTGGTCCAAGGCGGGGTGGTTCGCCTCTCGACATCGGACACCCTCTTGGGGGAATACCCGGCACCAGCCGCCTCGGATGCCGCAGGCTGGGCACAAGTGACCGTCGCCGCCATCTCGGACGCCCGCCAATCCTCGGAACCCCTTCGCGGCGCTGATTCCGAGAAACTCTATCAAGCCGTGTTCGAGGGAGCCCTGGGCAAGGCCGACGTCTTTTCCCGCTATGCCAGCGCCAAGGAAGCGCGGGAGAACCGGGCAAACCGCAACGGGTTCGGCGGGATCGGTATCACCTTCGACATTATGGATTCCGAACCCCGCATCGTCGAAATCATCGAAGACGCGCCAGCCGCCCGCGCCGGATTGAAGGTCGGTGACGTCATCATTTCCATCGACGGTCAGACGGCCCGATCCCTAGACCGAAGCGCTATTTCTGCGCTGCTGCGCGGCCCCGTGGCCAGCGATCTCGCCCTGCTGATCCGTCGTGGCTCAGAAGCACTTCCGGTTGCCATCCGCCGATCCCTGATCGTTCCCAGGACCGTCACCATGACCCTGGTGGGAGGAATCGCCGAGTTCAAGATCACCAGCTTCAACCAGCGCACCGCCTATGGCCTGGAAAACCTCCTGAAAGACGCCAAGAACCGCCTTGGCCCCGGTCTGACCGGAGTCATTTTAGACATGCGGGGCAATCCCGGCGGCTTGCTGGACAAAGCGGTGTCGGTGGTCGATCTGTTCGTCGCTCGCGGCCCCATTGTCTCCACCAAGGGGCGCCACCCCGAAGCTGGCAACGTGTTCGAGGCCCATCCCGGCGATATCGGAGAAGACCTCCCCGTGGTGGTTCTGGTGGACGGGCGTTCCGCCTCCGCCGCCGAAATTGTCGCCTCGGCCCTGCAAGATGCCGGTCGCGCCGTGGTGGTGGGGACCAACTCCTATGGCAAGGGAACCGTCCAGACCGTGATCGGCCTTCCCAATGACGGCGAGATCACCCTGACCTGGTCCCGCTTCCATACGCCGTCAGGCTATGCCCTGCACGGGCTGGGAGTCCTTCCTGCCATCTGCACCGCGAACAACCCGACCAACGCTTCGGTTCTCGACGGACTGACACGCGGAACTCTGGCGGATAAATTACCGGAAACCCTGGCCGTCTGGCGCCATGCGGGTTTCGAGGAAACCGGCTTACGGGCTCGGTTGCGCGACACCTGCCCTCCGTCGCGCCGCTCCGAAGTGAAAGCCGATCTGGAACTGGCGGAAAAGCTGCTGCTCAACCGGGCCGCCCATGCCCGAGCGCAAGCCTTATCAGCCCCCGCTCGCACGCTGGAAGCGTTGCAAGCCCCCCCGCCTGACACCCAAAGCAACCAGCACTGACTTGACTCTCGGTTGCATGGTCAGCCATACCCTAAGGTGGAACAAAGGGAGGTGGCATGAACCCCACAATCACGCCAGAATCAATCTTGTCCTCGGTGGTGCGAATTACCGAGCAGCGTAGCCAACAACACTTGGAAGACAGCCTCGTCTCCACCTTGTTTGATCTTGCCGCCCTGGATTTTTGCGGCATTTGCAGCCCGACCCACACCAATAGCGGTATCTTCATCGACTATGTGGCGAGCCAAAGCCGCAATGGGATCGAGCCACCCGAGCCGTTAATCGAGATCGGCCAGGACCTGCTGCTGATGGACTGCATGGCCACCGGCGGGTCTCGGGCCATACCCCTGCCTGATGGGGCCATGCGCCGAGCCCAGGCCATCGTCGATGATCGCGGCACCGTCTGCGCTTTCCTGGTAACGGTTTCCCCCGCCAACCGCACAGAACAGCTTGCCCTAATCGGCGGCTTTGCCGCCATCTACCGCAATTACCTGGCCATCTTGCGCGACGCGGCCCGCGACACCCTGACCGGACTGAAAAACCGCAAAACCTTCGACGAAAATTTCAGCCGTATCGTCAGCAATTCCAAACACCTGAAAGTCCCATTCGAAGGCAATCGCCGCCACAGCCACCTGGACGGCGAACACCATTGGCTGGCGATCATTGATATCGACCATTTCAAAAGGGTCAACGACACTTACGGCCATGTGTTCGGCGACGAGGTTCTGCTGCTGCTCGCCGCCCTGATGCGCAAGGCCTTTCGCGGCGAAGACCTGCTGTTCCGCTTTGGCGGCGAGGAATTCGTGGTTATGCTGGCCCCCACCGTTTTCAGCAATGCCCTGGCGGTGTTCGAGCGGTTCAGAGCCACGACCGCGGCGTTCAATTTCCCCCAGGTCGGCCGTGTCACCGTCAGTATCGGCTTTGTCCGCATCGCCCCCGACGACCTGCCGTCGGTGGTCATCGGCAATGCCGATAAAGCGCTGTATTTCGCCAAGGAGCATGGCCGCGATCAGGTCTGTTCCTACGAGCAGTTGATGGCGGAAAACAAACTCAGCCGGGAAGAATCCCCCCAAGACGACGCCGAGCTATTCTAGCGCTTGACTCTCCCGCCGGGATCAGTATGGTGCGCCCCCTGAGTTTCGATCACCAACGTTTGTCGGGATTTTCGTCATGGCCAAGCCTGCCACCATTCTAATTAAGCTGCTGAGCTCCGCCGGGACGGGCTTCTTCTACGTGGCGAAGAAGAATCCTCGCAAAACGACTGAGAAGCTGGAGTTCCGCAAGTACGACCCCGTCGTGCGCAAGCATGTGCAGTTCAAGGAAGCCAAGATCAAATAGATCACGCGTCGGCCTTGGCCGCGCGGCATTCTTGAATGCAAAAACGCAAGGGCGCTTTTCGAAGCGCCCTTTTCGTTTGCCTGAAGCCCCTGGTCATTCATGTGGCCGGTCCCTACCTCGCCGCCTATGCCGCCGAGATGGACTGGCGGGAAGATCACCGCCGCATCAGCAACGGCGAGCAGTTCATGATGATGGTTTCCGCCGCCGCTGGCCATCCGGTCAGCAGGCAGTGGAAGGGGTATTGGCAGAGGGAACGTCAACAGAAGCGCGATTTACCCCTCTAACAAAATGCTACCATTTAAGGTATAAGCGGCTTGTGGTCAGAGGTGGGGGTAGCCGGGCCAACTTTTCGTGATTCAGCCGAGCTTGAAAGGGGGAAGCAATGAGCACCCATTATGTTCACGTTTTCATCAGCCATTCCTGGGCCTATTCCGGCGTGTATGAAAAGCTCGACGAATGGATTTTCAAGCCGAATTACAGTTTCGGTCAGGCTTCGGTAAAGTTCCGCAATTTCTCAGTGCCGAAGAATGACCCGATCCACAACGCGGCCAACGACAAACAACTACGCGAGGCGATCACGGCGCAGATCAAGCCTTGTCATGTGGTCGTGATTCCGACAGGTCTGTACGCCACCCATTCCAAATGGATCAACATCGAGATCGAAATCGCCAAGGCCTACAACAAGCCGATTCTGGCGGTCGATCCGTGGGGGCAGCAGCGTGCATCGACGGTGGTAACCAGCGCAGCGACGGCTCGCGTCGGCTGGAATCGCGAACCGCTCGTCAAGGCTATCTGGAACCTCTACTACGGCAACAAGTGAGAGCGAGATCATGCGCAGGGCATTGATTGTTGGCATCGACTACTACGAGGGCATCTCCCCGCTGTATGGCTGCGTCAATGACGCCCATGCGGTCAAGGCAGTCCTGGAGCGTCATGCAAATGGCTCAATTAATTTCGATGTTAAGTTGCTTGCCGCCAATGGACCGCAACAGCCTGTCAACAGAACCGTGTTGCGCGATGCTCTGCAAAAATTATTTTCTGATGGAGAGCCAAATATCGCATTATTTTACTTTGCCGGGCATGGGTATATTGAATCAACTGGCGGCTATCTTTGCTGCTCCGACACCCTGCAGGGCCATGACGGCCTATCTCTGTTAGAGGTTGCGACCCTTGCCAACAAGTCAAAGGCAAAGAACAAGGTAATTATACTTGATAGTTGTCACTCAGGCATTGCAGGCGGTGCCCCGGTCGATGGCAGAATAGCCGAGATCAGTGAGGGGCTAACGATTTTGACCGCTTCGTCTGCCGAGCAGTATGCCAGCGAAAACAATGGGAGCGGTGTTTTTACCACGTTGATGGTTGATGCCCTCAATGGCTCGGCGTGCAATTTGGTTGGCGAAGTGACGCCCGGCAGTGTCTATGCTCATATTGACCAGTCGCTAGGGGCTTGGGAGCAGCGGCCAATTTTCAAAACGAACGTCAAGAGCTTCATTTCTCTCCGCGAAGTACAGCCGCCAATCGCGTTGGCTGAGTTACAGAGGTTGGCCGAATTTTTCCCAGTTCCTGGATATGAGTTTCCCCTCGACCCCAGTTTCGAACCCAAGCGGAACGAGGGAGAGGAGTATCTTCCGGTTCCCGATCCTGACAACACCAGCCGGTTTGCGATCCTACAGCGCATGAACCGGGTCAATTTGGTGGTCCCTGTGGATGCCGAGCATATGTATTACGCAGCCATGGAATCTAAAGCCTGTCGACTTACTGTCTTGGGCGAGCACTACCGCTCGCTTGTTGCGCGGAACCGCCTCTAAGCTAGGCAAACATTAGGGGGCACACTATGGACGCAATCGACTGGGTGAAGCTTATAGGCGGCGGATTCGCACAT
>JAYTWE010000520.1:0-3352 GCA_043744055.1 Magnetospirillum sp. | reverse complement strand
CCTCAATCACGCTCGAAATACAAAGGGGGCATCGGATCAAACCCGTTGCCCCCTTCCCCCCCTGGATATCCGCATGATAACGGTCGGGAAGCTCAGTTTTTAGTTCTTGGCGCCTTCCAACAAGCCTTCGGAAATCTGAAGGTTGATGTTGATGAAGGAATCAATGGTCTCGTTGCTAATCGTATCAATGCCCGCCAAAGTCTTATCGGCCACGAACTGGGCCAGACGACGCAAATTACGCTTCACATCATCCGACAAGGTGCAGTCAGCATGGGCGATAATCGTGCACAGAGCAACCCAGGTGTCCAGGTTCCCTTTCAGTGCGGCCGCGAAAGGACCGACATTTTTATCACGCTCGCCCCTCGCCTGATCCAGTTGAATGGCAGCCTGGGACAACTGAAAAGCCTGCTCTTCAGCCAGAGAGAGGGAAGTCTGCTGAGACATGATTCCTCCTGATCGATTTTTGCCGAATATGTTTATCTAAACTGCTCGTAACACTGCCGATGCCTTACCCCATTTGACGAGACCGTTTCGCGTTCACACGCGAACGGCCTAGCTTTGCCCGAGGCGGAAAAGCTCCGCTTTTTCTGGGCTCAAGCGCCGCTCGGGCTAGAGAGCGTCTTTCAATGTGATTGAGAAACGCTCTAGGACCGACACGTCTCCATCGACATTGCTTGCGCACTATCCATTCGCAATACCCTACTGCCGATTGGGAGACGGTTCAACCTTCCCCTCACCCAAGTGAGACTCGAAACAAACAAAAACCCCCGCCAAACGAGCGGCGGGGGTTTAAAAGTCGTGTATCGGCGATAACTTAGTGCAGCTTGCCCGGCAGCGCCGCGATGGCGTTATCCACCAGGGAATTGGTCTGTGCCGCCGACATGCTCTCGCCAATAATCTTCTGTGCCGCGCCGATGGCGACATCAACGGCCAGATTCTGAACTTCCTTCATGGCCTGGGCTTCGGCTTGGCTGATCCGGTCAATGGCCATCTTCTCGCGGCGTTTGATGGATGCGTCGAGATCCTTGGCCGCCTGCTGGGCGAGGCGCTCGGCCTCGGCCTTGGCATGGGCGATGATCTCTTCGGCTTCCTTCATGGCGTCGCGCTGCTTGCGCTGATACGTCGCCAACATTTCCTGTGCTTCTTCACGCAGCTTGTGAGCCTCGTCAAGACGAGCCTTAATCTTGGCGGCACGGGCATCCAATGCCGCGGCGATCGCACGCGATACCGGCTTCCATGCCAGGATCACCACCAGAATGAAGGACACATCAACCCAGAAATGAGCCTCGGTGTAGAACGGACCGTGATGGGCGGCGGCAGCGGCGGCACCAGCCCCGGCGGCATAGGCGGACGAAATCATTTGCCGTGCTCCTTGAGGGCGGCGGCGACGGCGCTTTCCAGCTTCGCGGAATCGGCGGATGCGCCGATCAGACGATCGAAGACAGAGCTGGCAACGTCCATGGCAACTTCGCGGACATTGGCCAAAGCCTTGTTCTTGGCCTCGCCGATGCGAGCTTCGCCAGCCTTAATCTGTTCGGCCAGACGGGCGGATAAGGCGCGGTTACGCTCTTCCGCCTCGGAAGCGAGCCGATCGGACGCTTCCTTAATAACGGAATGGGCGTGGGCGCGGGATTCGGCCAGGGCCTTCTCGTACGCGGCGACAGCAGCCTCGGCCTCGGCCTTCAACTGAGCGGCCTTGTCGAGATTGTCGTCGATCTTGCGCTGACGCTCGTCAAGAACGGCACCAATCTTCGGCAGGGCCACCGACGTCATCAAGATGTACAAGGTGACGAAAGTCAGCAGCAGCCAGAACAGCTGTGGCGCAAAAAAGGTGGGATCGAATTGAGGCATCCCGAAGCTCCTGGGCGGGTTTGGACGCAGACCCGAAATTCATTCGGCGGGGCCGGAAGGCCGCGACAGATGCTTAACACCTGCCGCGGCCCCGACCACGTTCCGAAGGAGACTCTTCGAATTAGGCGAAGAGGATCATCAGGGCGACAACCAGGGCGAACAGCGCAATCGCCTCGGTCACCGCGAAGCCGATCCAGCCGTACAGCTCGACATTGGCCTTGGCAGAGGGATTGCGGCCGACGGTGGCGATCAGGCTGGACCAGATGTTGCCCACGCCGATACCCGACCCGATCATGCCGATGGCAGCCAGACCGGCACCGATCAACTTAGCAGCGCTCGCTTCCATTTACTCAACTCCTTCAGACAAAACGGAACAGTGGATAAAGCTAAAACTCAGTGCATATGGATCGCATCATGCAGATAGATGCACGACAAGATCGTGAACACATAGGCCTGCAACAACGCGATACCGAATTCCAGTACGGTCACCGCCGACAAGAAGGCGAAGGGAACCACACCGGGAACCAGATAAAACGCTCCCAGCGACACCACGAAGCCACCCAAAACCTTGAGGATGATGTGGCCCACCGTCATGTTGGCGAACAGACGGACGGCGAGGCTGAAGGGGCGCGAGAAGTAAGAGATCAACTCGATGGGGATGAGGATGACCGCGGTCGCGATGGGCGCGCCCTCGGGAAAGAACATCCGCAGATAGTGGGTGCCGTGACGGGCGAAGCCGATGACGGTCACCCCGATGAACACCACCGCCGCCATGGCGAAGGTCACGATCACATGGCTGGTATAGGTGAACCCGATACCAGGGATCGGCATCATGCCCAGCACATTGCCGAACAGCACGAACATGAACAGGGAGAAGATGAAGGGGAAATACTTCCGCCCTTCGGACCCCACATTATCGCGCAGCATACCGGCGATGAATTCATAGAAAATTTCCGCCATGGACTGCCACCGCCCCGGCACCAGGGCGCGTGAGCGCACTGACAACGTCAGGAACAATGTAATCAGGCAGATGGATAGCACCATCATGGCTGAGGAATTGGTGAACGAAATATCCACCGCCCCAACCTTGAGCGGAACCAACGGCTGGATCTTGAACTGCTCGATCGGATTAGCCACTGCACGCCTCTCTCAATGGTCCGTATTCTTAGACTGCTCTGCTCGTCTTTGCGCCTGCCCCAGACCGACTGTCGCATCCAGTCCCCGCATAAAACGGTGAACATTCAGCACGCCAGCCGCCCCACCCAGGAGCAGAAACAACACCATCAACCAGGGGCCGGTCTTCAGCCAGGAGTCAAGCACCCAACCAATTCCCGTGCCCACCAGCACGCTTGCCACCAATTCAGCCCCGATGCGAAATCCGATCCCCATCCCGGTTGGCCGTCCTCGACTTTCCGGTCCGCGTCCCGAATCTTCTTCTTCCCTTGCACGCGCAGCATGCAAACGAACACCAAGGTCGTCCAGCGACGGGGGCGTCTCGGGG
>JAYTWE010000519.1:0-9450 GCA_043744055.1 Magnetospirillum sp. | reverse complement strand
GACCTGTCGCGATTCAAGGCGACCTATTTCGAGGAATGCTCCGAGCTTCTGGCGTCGGCGGAGGAAACCCTGTCCCGCCTCCAAGAAGGGGGCGGAAACTCCGAAGACCTCAATGCCGTCTTCCGCTGCGTCCATTCCATCAAGGGCGGCGGCGGGGCTTTCGCCTTCGAGGATCTGGTCCATTTCGCCCATGTGTTCGAAACCTCCATGGATGCCTTGCGGTCCGGTCGGGCCGAGCTGACGCCGCATGTGGCGGAAATTCTTGTCCGTGGCAACGATGTCCTCGGCGACTTCGTCCGGGCCGCCCAAGAAGAAACCACCCTTCCGGCCGATCACGGTGCGGATGTCAAACTTCAGCTGGCCAGCATTCTGACCGGCGAGGCGGCCATCCCTGCGGCCAAGCCCGTCGCCGCCCCGGTCGCCGTGGTTACAGAGGAAATCTCCGGCTTCACCACCTGGAGCATCCGGCTGATTCCGGCGTCAGGCCTACTCAAGACCGGCAACGACCCCTTGCTGATGATTCGTGAATTGGCAAGCCTGGGCGACATGGATGTGGCGGTGGACCGATCCAGGCTTCCCGCCCTGGCGGAACTTGATGCGCAAAGCGCCTATCTGGCCTGGACCTTCACCCTGGTCACGGATAAGGGCCGCGCCGCCATCGAGGAAGTGTTCGAATTCGTCGCGGGCGATTCCGCCGAAGTGGTGATCGAACAATTGGGCCAGACGGTAGAAATGGAAGAGGGTGACGGCTGGGGCCTGTTCGCCCCCCTCCCCCCTGCCGCCGATTCCGTGGCCACGCCGCCTACCGCCACCACCCAGGCCGCTCCCACCCAGGCCGCAGCTGGAGCCCATCCGCCCGCCAAGGGGGGAGAGACCGGAGCCGGGGGTATTCACACCTCATCCATTCGCGTCGATCTCGACCGGGTGGACCGGCTGGTCAATATGGTCGGCGAGCTGGTCATCACCCAGGCCATGTTGGGCCAGCAAGCCAGCGGCTTCTCCATCGAATCCCATCCCGAGCTGGTCCAGGGGCTGCAAGAGCTGTCCCACCACACCCGCGAGCTGCAAGAAAGCGTCATGGCCATCCGCGCCCAGCCGGTCAAGGCGCTGTTCTCACGCGCGCCGCGTCTGGTCCGCGACCTGTCCACCAAACTCGGCAAACAGGCCCGGCTGGTCATGAGCGGTGAAGGCACCGAGGTGGACAAGACCGTCATCGAACAACTCTCCGATCCGCTGACCCACCTGATCCGTAACTCCCTGGATCACGGCATCGAATCGCCGGAAGAGCGCATGGCCCAAGGCAAGCCCGCCGAAGGAACCATCCATCTGGGAGCCGAGCATCGCTCTGGCCGGGTGATTATCCAGGTTTCCGACGACGGCAAGGGTATCGACCGCAAGCGGGTGCTGGAAAAGGCCATCGAAAAGGGCTTGGTGGAACGCGGCGCCCAATTGACCGATGAACAGATCGACCAAATGATCTTCGCGCCGGGCTTTTCCACCGCCGCCCAGGTCTCGGACGTGTCGGGACGCGGCGTCGGCATGGATGTGGTCCGCCGCAATATCCAAGACGTGGGGGGCCGCGTTGTGGTCCAGTCCACTCCCGGCAAGGGCTCGCGCTTCATTCTGTCGCTGCCCCTGACCCTGGCGGTGATGGACGGAATGCTGGTGGCGGTCGGCAACGAGCGTTACGTCCTGCCGCTGACCAATATCGTCGAATCGCTCCGCCCCACCGCGCAACAGGCCCGCAGTCTGGTCAATGTGGGCGATGTGCTGACGCTTCGCGGCGATTATATCCGCCTGATCCGCCTTTACGACCTGTTCGGCATCAAAAACGCCATCACCGACAACACCAAGGGACTGGTGGTGGTGGTCGAGACCGAAGGCGGCGACCGGATCGGTCTACTGGTGGACGAATTGCTGGGCCAGCAGCAAGTTGTCATCAAGAGCCTGGATTCCAATTATCGACCGGTGGAAGGCATTTCCGCCGCCACCATCCTAGGCGACGGCCGCGTCGCCCTGATCTTGGACGTGGGCGCGCTTCGCATCATGGGAGAGCGCCTGAACCGCGCCCAGATTGATGCGGCCGCCAACGCCCAAGCGGCGGAATAAGTTCAAAGGGAGAGCACCGTGTCCGAGAACACCATCCGTCAGTTCATCTCGTTCACCATCGGCGACGAGGAATACGGCGTCGATATCATGGCTATTCGCGAGATCAAGGGCTGGACCGCCAGCACCGCGCTTCCCAATGCTCCGTCCTATATGCGGGGCGTCATCAATCTGCGCGGCGCCATCGTGCCGATTTTGGACCTTCGCGCCCGCTTCGGCCGTAGCGCCACCGAGACCACGCCGCGCCACGTCATCATGGTTGTCGCGGTCGGCACTCGGGTCGCGGGACTTCTGGTGGATGCGGTGGCCGATATCCTGGCGGTTCCCGCCGACGATATTCAACCCATACCGCAACTGGAAATGGCCGCCGCCGGTTTCCTGACCGGTTTGGTCACCGTCGAAGGACGGATGGTGGCCTTGCTTGACCTTGACCATGTCTTCGCATTTGAAGACCTGGACTTTGCCGATACCAATTCCGAAGCCGCCGCCTGACGGCTGGCGCTGTGTTGATTTCCGCCCTGCGCGGACCTAGGGGGACCACATGATTAACTGGATGGCCAAGTTCAAAGTGGGAAGCCGCATTTTCGCGGGCTTCATCTTGATTCTGGTTCTGTTGACCGCGCTGGCCTTTACCGGCTGGCACTCGCTGAACGGATCGACCGAGCGCAGCACCAGCTTCACCCGCCATTCCGATCAAGTCCAAGACGTCCTGCGGATTCAGTCCCAGGTGGCCGATATCCGCCGCACGGTGCGTATCTTCGGCTTCACCGGGTCCGAGGAAGCCTTCAAGCAGACCACGGAGACCGGAGCCAAACTGGTCGAGGCCATCAAGGCGTCCCAGCAGAGCTTCCGCAGTGAAACCCGGCGCGACACCATGGCCCATATGAGCAAGGTCGCCGAGGAGTATCTGACCAATTTCACCAAGCTCCGCGATATCCGCAAACGGCGCGACGACGCCATCACCGGCATGCGCGGCGCTGGCGCCAAGGCCCTGGATCAGCTGGAGAAAGCGCAAACCGCCATGACGGCGGCCAACGACCACCAAGGCGCCCTGGGCGCCAGTGAAATCCAGGTGGAACTGGGCCAGGCCCGTATCTTGGCCAATATCTATCTGACTGCCCCAACCCCTCAGGGTGTCGAGGGCGTCAAGAAGCAGATGGCCAAAACCAGGGCCGAGACGGACAGCACCATTGCCAAGGCCAAGATCCCCTCGGTGATCGCCAGCCTGAAAGAGGCCGATGCCTCGCTGGCTTTCTACGAAATCGAATTCTCAACCATGACCAAGGACGTGGAGGCCACGGAAGTCCTGGTCAACAGCACTCTCCCCAAACTGGCCGCCGAGTTCGCAGGCATCGCCAATGGCCTTGCCAAGGAATTGGCAAGCGAGATGGCGCAGGAGACTGCCGAGAACAAGGAAGCCAACGATTCCGCCAGCCGTCTGCTGCTGAGTGTCAGCGCCTTGGCCCTGGCCTTGGGCGTTCTGTTCGCCTGGATGATCGCTCGCGGTATCACCATCCCGGTCAATGACATGACCGGAGCCATGGTCAAGCTGGCGGGCGGCGACAACACCGTCGCAATCCCCGCCCTGGGCAACAAGGACGAAATCGGCGAAATGGCCAAGGCCGTCCAGGTGTTCAAGCAGAACGCCATCGACAAGCTGCGCATGGAAGCCGAGCAACGCGCCGCCGACGAGGCCCTGCGGGTCGCCGAGGAAGACCAACGCAAGCGTGAAGCCGCCATCGTCGCCGAAGTGGCTGAAGTGGCCAAAGCCGCCAGCACCGGCGATCTGGATCGCCGCATCGACCTGGAGGGGAAGACCGGCTTCCTGCTCAATCTGTGCGAGGGCGTCAACAATCTGGTCAACCTCACCGGCATCGCCCTGAAGGACGTGGCTTCGGTGTTGGGAGCCGTGGCCCAGGGTGACCTGACCCAGCGCATTACCGGCGATTATGCCGGAGTGTTCGGCCAGTTGAAGGGCGACGTCAATCTGACCGCCGACAAGCTGTTCGAAGTGGTGAGCAATATCAACGAAGCCGCCGGTCAGATCACCGGAGCCGCCTCGGAAGTGGCGGCGGGCAGCCAGGATCTGTCCGAGCGTTCGGAACAGCAAGCCTCGGCCCTGGAAGAAACCGCGGCCTCCATGGAAGAACTGTCCGCCACCGTGCGCCAGAACGCCGCCAACGCCCAACAGGCCAACCAGTTGGCGGCAGGTGCCCGCGAAGTGGCGGCAGGTGGCGGTCAGGTGGTCAATGACGCCATCTCCGCCATGAGCCGCATCGAAGGCAGCTCGCAAAAGATCGAAGACATCGTCGGCATGATCGACGAGATCGCCTTCCAGACCAATCTGCTGGCCCTGAACGCCGCTGTCGAAGCCGCCCGCGCCGGTGATGCGGGCAAAGGTTTCGCCGTGGTAGCCCAGGAAGTGCGCAATCTGGCCCAGCGCTCGGCCCAGGCCTCCAAGGAGATCAAAGGTCTGATCGCCGAAAGCTCCGGCCAGGTCCGCTCGGGCGCCGAACTGGTGAAGGGCGCGGGTAAGACCTTGGAGGACATCTTAGGTTCGGTCAAACGTGTCGCCGATATCGTCGCCGAAATTGCCGCCGCCTCCGCTGAACAGGCTTCGGGCATTGATCAGGTCAATCAGGCCATCACCCAGATGGACGAGATGACCCAGCAAAACGCCGCCCTGGTGGAAGAAAGCACGGCTGCCGCCCATTCCCTGGAAGATCAGGCCCGCCATCTGGGTGAGGTTATGTCCTTCTTCCATACCGGTGACGAAGGCAAGGAAGCCGCCCCCGCAATCCGCCAGCGCCCCACGCCTAAGCCTACGGTTAAGGCGAAAGCCCCGGTCAAGACGCCAGCCCGCCCTGCCGCAGCCAAGAAGCCATCAAACAACTCTCATCTGGCCAAGCTGCATCAAAAGGCGGACTCAGCCCAGGGCACTCCGTCTCCGTCGGCGGCAAAGACCAATACCGCCGACGAGGATTGGGCCGAGTTCTAATCCCCTCTCCCATACCTCCACTCTTCCCTTATGGGAAAAGAGTGGAGGTATGCGTCGATCTCAATTGATCGTTGATACCGATCTGGTATGACATTAAACCGGTGGGAGGGACTTCCCCTCCTCGGAATAGGTCTTATATGAGCATGGACGAGGCACACTCACACCAGCGCGAATTTGACCTGGGTGATCGGGAGTTTCGCTTTCTCGCATCCTTCCTGTCCCGCGAAACCGGAATCATTTTATCCGACCACAAACGCCAGATGGTGTGCGGTCGCCTCGTCAAGCGGCTGCGTGCACTGGGAATGCGCGATTTCGGCGAATATTGCGCCATGCTCGAAGGCCCCCGCGCCCGTGACGAGATCGAGCATCTGGTCAATGCCATCACCACCAACATCACCAACTTCTTCCGCGAACCGCACCATTTCGACCACCTGCGCCGCGAAGTCCTGGAGCCACGCATGGCCCAGTCGCCGCGCAACCCCCATCTGCGTATCTGGTCGGCGGGCTGTTCATCGGGCCAGGAGCCCTATTCCATCGCCATGGCCATGGCCGAGACCTTGAAGCCGCCGGAAGCCTGGAACGCCCTGATCCTGGCCACCGATATCGACACCAACATGCTCAAGCGCGGTACGGCGGGCATCTATACCGCCGAGGACACCGCCCATATCCCCGAGACCTATCGCAAACGCTTTGTCCGGCGCATCCACAATGATCCGGCACATATGCAAATGGGCGAAGAGCTGAAACGTCTGATTCGGTTCAAGCGACTTAACCTGCACGAGCAATGGCCCATGAAGGGCAAGTTCGACGCCATATTTTGTCGCAATGTCGCCATTTACTTCGACAAACCGACACAAAAAAAATTATTCAACCGCTATGCCGATATGTTGAATATTGGGGGAATGCTCTACCTTGGTCATGCTGAATCTCTGATCGGCATGAATGATCGTTTCGAAGTTTCCGACAAGACTGTCTACAGGCGTATCCGATGACCCAAGACCAGGTCTGGGGAGCCCAAGCGGACGAGGCCGAGCGCCGCCGCTGGTTCGACCCGACCTTTAAAATCATGGCCGTCAAGGTCCTGCCGGGAGAGCATTACGTCTCAACCGCAGGTCAGGAGATGATTGTGACCGTGCTGGGCTCGTGCGTCTCCGCTTGTGTGTGGGAACCTCGCATGAAGATCGGCGGCATGAATCATTTCATGCTGCCGGAATCCAACTCGGAACATTCCCTGGCGGATAAGTCCATGCGCTATGGCAACCACGCCATGGAAGAGCTTATCAACGATCTGTTGCGGCGCGGCGCGCGGCGTGAAGCCCTGGAGATCAAGGTGTTTGGCGGCGGCAACGTCATCGCCAGCATGACCGGCGGCGGCACCGGTCCCATCGGCGACCGCAATTCCGAATTCGTCCGCCGCTATCTGAACGCCGAAGGCCTACGGATCGCCGCCGAGGATCTGGGTGGCCCTCATCCTCGGCGCATTCACTTCTTTCCACGCATCGGCAAGGTCATCCGCCTGTTCTTGAAAAAGGACGTGGAACGGGCCGTTCTTACCCGCGAACTCAGCTACCGTTCCAAACTCAAGGACGTCCCGGTGGAAGGCGACGTCGAATTGTTTACCTGAGCAAGGCCATGGCAAAAATCCGCGTCCTCATCGTCGACGATTCCGCCCTGATGCGGCAAATCTTGTCGTCTATCCTATCCTCGGACCCCGGCATCGAAGTGGTCGGCACCGCGCCCGATCCCCTGGTGGCGCGCGAAAAGATCAAGGCGCTGAATCCCGATGTCATGACCTTGGACGTGGAAATGCCCGGCATGGATGGCATCGCCTTCCTGGAAAAGGTCATGACGCTGCGGCCCATGCCGGTGGTCATGGTTTCGTCCCTGACCGAACGCGGCGCCGAAGTCACCATGCGCGCCATGGAACTTGGCGCGGTGGACGTGTTCTGCAAACCGGCCGATGCGGCATCCGGCGGCTTTGCCGCCCATGCCCCTGAACTGATCGACAAGGTCAAGGCCGCCTCCATGTCTCGGGTCCGCGCCCTGGTCAATCATGGTGTCCGCACGGCCCCAAGGCTTTCCGTCACCCAGATCTACAAATCCAGCGACCGGCTGGTCGCCATCGGCTCCTCCACCGGTGGAGTTGAAGCCCTACGCGACATCATCTTGGCCCTGCCGCCCGATTCGCCGCCCATCCTCATCACCCAGCATATTCCGCCGCACTTCTCCGCCAGCTTTGCCGAGCGCCTGAACGGGTTGGCGGCCGTGCGCGTCAAGGAAGCCGCCGACAACGAACGCATCTTGGCCGGTCACGTCTATATCGCGCCCGGAGACCGCCATCTGACGGTCAAGCGATCGGGTGCGGCCCTGATGACTCACACCTATGACGGGGCGCTGGTCTCGGGACACAAGCCCAGCGTTGATGTCTTGTTCCATTCCGTGGCCGAAGTCTGCGGTTCCAACGCGGTCGGAGTCATCTTGACCGGTATGGGCCGCGACGGAGCCGATGGTCTGCTGGCCATGCGCAAGGCCGGAGCCAACACCTTGGGCGAAGACGAAGCCTCGTGCGTGGTCTATGGCATGCCAAAGGTCGCAAAGGAATTGGGTGGGGTTGAAAAGGAACTACCGCTATCGCGCATCGCCGATGAGATCCTTAAATTATGTAAGTCCGATACAAAGCATTGATGCCGCCCATCGAATACGCGACACTGCCCGGACTAACGAGGGTGATTCAATGGAATTGAAATACGCCCTAGGGTTCTTCAGGGATGAATTCATGAGTGATAGCGTTGCTTCCAAGGCCGATCTGCTGGACCTGCTTGCCCGTTGGCAAGCCTTCTCGGAATTGCAGCAGCACGCCTTTGCCTTTTTGGCTTCAGAGGCCATCGCCACCGGAGAAGAGTTCGAGAACTCCACCAGCGGCGCCGCCCAAATCCTAAGCCGCATGGGTGACGCTTCCGTCATCCTTGATCCCGCCCAGATACAGGCCGAAACATTCTCGGTGGTTCATCGGCTTCAGGCCGCCGACCGGTCCCGCCAAGGACTGGAGCAGGTGGCCTCGGTGCTCGAAACCCTGCGTCGGCTGGAAGCGGAACTGGTGGAAGCTTCCGGCACCCAACCGCAGTCTTCCCATGCGCACGCCATCTCCTCCCAGTGGATTGAACAATTAGGCTCCTGCGTTTCCCTCAGCGACTGGCGCAAGCGGTTCAACGAAGCCCTGCACGGTCGCGATCCCGGCCCCCGCACTCCAGAACCTTCCGCCCATATGGACGACGAATTATTCTGATGGCAAAGCCCGCCGCTCCTGATATTACCCCGCCGGTCATGGTGGCGGTCTTCAATCAGAAGGGCGGCGTCGCAAAAACCACGACCGCCTGTAATATTGCCGTCTGTCTGACCGCCTTCGGCTATCGGGTCCTCCTGGTGGATCTCGATACCCAAGGCAATGCCACCGGCAGTTTCGGGATATCGCCGCTGCCGACATCGGGAGCCTTCGAGGTCATCACCGGTCGCGCCAAGATCGAAGACGTGGCGCTGGACACCATCTATGAAGGTCTCTGGCTGCTTCCCGCCACCACATCCTTGCGCGACAACGACCACCAGCTGACTCATGCCGGCCGCCGACGCGGTCTGCTGGAATCACGCCTAAGCCATACCGGAGTCGATGTGGTGGTGGTGGACTGCCCCCCCGCCCTGGCGGCTGCCACCGCCACGGCCATGGCCTCGGCCTCGGCGGTTCTGATGCCGGTGCGGCCCGACCCGTATGCCCATGAAGGCCTCGTCAATACGTGGTACGAGATCAAACGTATCCGCGAAACGGTCAACATGCATCTGGGCGTGGCCGGAATTTTGCTGACCATGGCCGGATCAGAGCCCGCCGGAGACGATGTAAGCCGTCTCATCCGCGCCGAGTTCGGTGAACAAGTCTATGGCGTGGAAGTCCGCACGGACCCCAAAGTTGCGGAAGCCGCACAGCTTGGTCTTCCCGTGGTGGTGCTGGACCCTGATGGATTGGCCGGTCGCGCCTATGTGGACGCCACCGAGGAGCTGTTGCGCCGGCTCGACCGCCAGAACCGACCTGGAACCCGTTTGCGCCCCGCCCTTGGCCGCGACGAGGCGCTCAACCGTCTGCGCGAATGGCGCTCGACCACCCATGCCGCCCTGCTGCGCATGCCGTCCACCGGCGAAGGCTGGGCCAAGCGCTCCCGCAAGGCGGAGGAGGACGACGACGACGGCGAGGATGACGATTACTTCGGGCCGGTGGCCTCGGCCCCACCGCAAGCCGCCCGCTCGCCCCGCGGGCTGGCCCTGCTGCTGACCCTGGCCGGCTTTGCCGCCGGCATGGG
>JAYTWE010000518.1:0-4120 GCA_043744055.1 Magnetospirillum sp. | reverse complement strand
ATTCGCCACTCGGAATCTCCACCATCAATGCCGTTGCCTCACCGCCGCCGATGCATAAGGTGGCGATGCCGCGCCTTAGGCCGTATTGCTTCAGCGCCGCCAGCAAGGTGACGATGATGCGAGCCCCCGAGGCTCCGATGGGATGACCCAGGGCGCAGGCGCCGCCATGGATGTTCACCCGGTCGTGATCCAGCTTCAGATCGTGCATGGCCGCCATGGTGACCACGGCAAAGGCTTCGTTGATCTCCCACAGGTCGATATCGCCAGCTTTGCAGCCGACTTTGTCCAGCAGGGCCTTGACGGCTCCCACCGGAGCGGTGGTGAACAGGGCCGGGGCCTGGGCGAAATTGGAATGTCCCAGAATGGTCGCCAGCGGGCTGAGGCCGCGCTTCTCGGCTTCGGAGCGGCGCATCAGGACCAGGGCGGCGGCTCCGTCGGAGATGGAGGAGGAATTGGCCGCCGTCACCGTGCCATCGTCGCGGAAAGCGGGCTTCAGGCCGGGGATCTTGTCGGGCTGGGCCTTGCGCGGCTGTTCGTCGATCTCGATGACGCTGTCGCCTTTGCGGGTCTTGAGGGTCACTGGAGCGATCTCGGCGGCGAAGGAGCCGTCAGTGGAGGCCTTCTGGGCGCGGGCCAGCGAGGTCAGGGCAAAGCCGTCCTGGGCCTCGCGGGTGAACTTGTAGCTGTCGGCGCATTCCTCGGCGAAGCTCCCCATCAGGCGGCCCTTGGCATAGGCGTCTTCAAGCCCGTCGAAGAACATATGATCGGTGATCTTGCCATGGCCGAGGCGATAGCCGCTCCGCGCCTTGTCCAGCAGATAGGGCGCGTTGGACATGCTTTCCATGCCGCCCGCCACCATGATTTTAGCGGTTCCCGCCACCAGCAGGTCATGGGCCAGCATGGCGGCTTTCATGCCTGACCCGCAGACTTTCGAAATGGTGGTGCAGCCCGCCGCCTGGGGAATACCCGCCCCAAGCGAGGCTTGCCGAGCCGGGGCCTGGCCCACTCCGGCGGGCAGGACGCAGCCCATGAAGACCTCGTCCACCTGATCGGGGTTGAGGCCGGAACGCTCGACTGCCGCCCGGATGGCGGCCGCGCCCAATTGCGGGGCCGACAGGCCCGCAAGCTCCCCCTGGAAGCCGCCCATGGGGGTCCGGGCGGCTCCGACGATGACGATGGGATCGGAAGCGGTCATGGGGAGAGGTCCTTTGTGGGAGACGGGGGAATCTGGTAGGCTTGCCCAATCGGAAATGGAGATTCCCCATGGGAGAAGCCCCCAAGCTTGACGAGGTCATCGCCATCTTGAAGGCGCACGAAGCGTTCTACCGTGCCAAGGGTGTGACCCGGCTGGCGGTGTTCGGCTCGGTGGCGCGCGGCGATGCCGGCCCCGACAGCGACGTGGATCTGGTGATCGATCTGAATCCCGAAGCCAAGTTCAGCTATATCGATCTTGGGATCGTGGAGGATGCCTCGGCGGAGTGGTTGGGGCGCAAGACGGATATGCTGACCCGCCGGGCGCTCAAACCCCGAATTGCCGAGGAAGTTCGACAGGATGGCGTCGATGTCTTTCGATAAGCATCGGCGGTCGCTGGAGGCGCTGGATGCCATTCTGTCGGCTATCGATGAGATAGAGGGTTTCATCGACGGCAAGGGCCGCCAAGCGTTTCTATCTGATCGTAAGTTGCTTCTTGCGGTGACGCATCTGGTCATGATCATCGGCGAGGCGTCGAAAGATCTGGCCGAAGGAATTGCCGAGCGGCGGCCCGAGATCCCATGGAAGCAGGTCCGGGACATGCGCCACCGGATTGCCCATGAGTATCTCGCCGTGGATTCCCAACTTGTCTGGGACGTCGCCGCCAATGACCTCGCTCCTCTGAAAGCTGCCCTGCTCGCCGAACGCGATTATCTCACTTCATGTTGAAGATGATGGTCTTCTTGTGGGTGAAGTGTTCCAGCATGGATTCCAGCGAGGCTTCGCGGCCCAGGCCCGAAGTCTTGACCCCGCCATAAGACAGGCCGGGCTGCACCACCAAATTCTGGTTCACCTGGACAAAGCCCGCTTCCAGCCGCTTTGTGGCGTCCATGGCGATTTTGAAGTCGCGGGTCCAGATAGAGGCGGCAAGACCGTATTCGGAATCATTGGCCTGGGCGATCACCTCTTCGTAATCGGTCCATTTGATGACGGCGCAGACCGGGCCGAAGATTTCTTCCTGGCAGATGCGGTCGCTGTTCTTCAGGCCGGTAAAGATTACCGGCTGGACAAAGCGGCCCTTGGCCAGTTTGGGGTCAGTGGGCATGGCGGAACAGGCGTGTTTGGTGACGCCCTTGGTTTCCTCTCCCAGCTTGATATAGGACTTTACCCGTTCCAGCTGGCTGTCGGAGACGATGGTGCCGATATCAGTCTTCTCGTCCAAGGGGTCGCCCATGACCATGGCATCCACCTTGGCCTTCACGCGGGCGATGAAGTCGTCATGGATGCTGGCATGGACGAACAGACGCGCGCTGGCGGTGCAGCTTTGCCCCTGGCGGGTGAAGCGCATTCCGGCCAGGGCACCGGCGACCGCCTGATCCATATCGGCATCGGCGCAGACGATCATGGGGCTTTTACCGCCCAGTTCCAGGGTGACGGGGATTAGCTTTTCCGCCGCCGCCCGGTAGACGATGCGGCCAGTCTCCACCGAACCGGTGAAGCTGACCTTCTTGACGTCGGGGTGTTCCACCAGCGGCGCGCCGCATTCGGGGCCGAAGCCCGACAGCATGTTGAACAGGCCGTGGGGGAGAACGGTATTCATGATTTCGGCCACGCGCAGCACGGTCAGCGGCGCTTCCTCGGCCGACTTCACCACCACGGAGTTTCCGGCCACCAGGGCGGCGGCGGCTTTCATGGCCATCAGCAGCAGGGGCACATTCCACGGAATGATACAGGCCACAACGCCGACCGGTTCGCGCATTGTGACGGTCAGCATATCGGGGTTGAAGGGGATAGTCTCGCCCTTCAGCTCGCTGCCCAGCCCACCGAAAAAGGTGAACATATCGGCCAGGACTCCGGCTTCGATCCGGCTTTCGGTACGCAGCGCCTTGCCGGTTTCCAGCGCCACCAGCCGTCCCAGCTCTTCCACATGATTGGTCAGAACCCGGCCGCATTCGGCCACCAGCTTGCCCCGGCTTCGGGCCGCCATCTTGGCCCATTCCTTTTGGGCGGTCTTGGCGGCGGCCACGGCATCGGCCACATCATCCTTGGTTCCGAAGGCTGCGGTTCCGATGACGTCGCCAGTGGCGGGATTGTCCACGTCAAAGGTTTTGCCCGACTTGGCCGGAACCAATTTGCCGCCGATGAGGTGCTTGCCGGAAAGAGTCTTGGCCAGCTTGAAGGGATCGAGTTCAGGAGTCAGGGACATGATAATCAGGCTCTCTTATCTTGAATGACGATGCCGTCGTTGGGAAGGCTGCCGGGGAGGTGAAGCGTCACCTCGGCCTTCAGCTTGCATAAGGAGTGGAAGGTCTCGCGGATGGTCGAGGCCAGGGCCGGGTCCGAAGATGCGCTTTCCACATTGAGCATCAGCGCGTCGGTCTGGCCCTCGCCCTCGGTGTTCACCACCAGCCGGGCGCGGATCACATCGGGGTGACGCTTGACCACATCGGCCACCTGACGGGGATGGATGAACATGCCTTTGACCTTGGTGGTCTGATCGGCGCGGCCCATCCAGCCCTTCAGGCGCATATTGGTACGGCCGCAGGGGCTCTGCCCGGCCATCACCGCCGACAGGTCGCCGGTGGCGAAGCGGATCAGGGGATAGTCGGCGTTAAACGTGGTCACCACCACCTCGCCCACTTCGCCGGGAGCGACCGGGTCGCCGGTGCCGGGGCGCACGATCTCGACGATGACGCCTTCATCCACCACCAGACCTTCGCGGGCGGCGGTCTCATAGGCGATCAGGCCCAGATCGGCGGTGGCGTAGCATTGGGTCGTATCGACCCCCAGATCCTTCAGGCTTTGGCGGAGCGCGGGCAGCAGGGCCTCGCCCGAGACGCAGGCCTTGGTCAGGGAGGAATGGTCCAGCCCCATTTCCTCGGCCTTCTCCAGGATGATCTTGAGGAAGGAGGGCGTGCCGCCGTAACC
>JAYTWE010000517.1:0-1587 GCA_043744055.1 Magnetospirillum sp. | reverse complement strand
GATCCGCCATGGCGCCGCCATCGGCCAGGACCCTGACGCTACGCCCTTCCAGATGAGCCAGCCCATCCCAAGATGCCGAGGCCACTGTCTTGGAGCCGCTCAGGGCGCTATCCAGATTAAGGTCCTCATCGAAGTGCTCGACGAAGACGAGGCCGTCGCGATTCACCAACACATAGACTCGGCCGTTCATGGCGGCGACCGCCAGGATATGGCCCTGGGTCTCGATCACGCTCCAGGCGGTGACCTTCTCTGAGCGATAGACCGTCAAGGTGGCCAGGACGCCATCGGCCATCACCACATAAAACAGACGTCGGACCGGATCGTAATCCTGATCCACCGGTCCGGTCATGACATGCTTGGCGAGCATGGCCAGATCCGCAGCCTGATAGGCTTGGTTCACATCGGCATAGAGGAATTCCCGCAGATCGCGGCCGTTGCGCGAGATGAAATGGGTGGCTCCGTCCACGTCGCGGGGCGGGATCATGCGATCGACCGGCGAGCCGATGCGGGTCTGACGGGTGACCTGGATCTTGGTGGGGGTCAGGGGAGATCCGGTAACCATGTATTCGGCTCCCGAGGTGAAAACCTGGAGATGACGGCCAGAGAACACGGCGCGGATGGCATTGACCTGATCGGACGGCATGGAAAATTCGATGCCCTCGTCATCCAGGCCGGTTCCCAGATCGAAATTGAACAGATCCATGCTTTTGGACAGCCATAACCGGTTGGGCAGGTCACGGCTGCCGCCGATGGTCAGGCGACCCTGATGGAAGCAGACCGCGACCGGCCAGCCGCGCAGAGGAGAAAAAGACTGCTCCTCCCAATCCTTGGTGGCGGCCGTGGTTTTCAAGGTCTGCTTCACCACAGCGGTGGCCGAGATGGCCGAGGTCACGGCGGTGATAAGAACCTGTTTGCTGCCTAGGCGGAGGCGAAGACCCACATGCCCGGTCAGAAATACGTCCGCCGAGGCGGTCAGGGTAATGGTTCCCGACGTCCCACTGGGGGTCAGAGTGATATCGGTGGCGGCGAATTTATGATGGGGCAGATAGACGACGCCCTCGTCCTCATAGAAGGACCATTCCGTCAATGTCCACGACTCGGCTCCGGTTCGGGTGATCTTGCGGGGAGGAACATCGGGATGAACCACCAGCAAAGTATCCGCGCTTTGGGTCCAGGCCAGCTGTGCGATCTGAGCGCCGCTCCACGGTGTTTCCAGCGTGGCGACGTGAACATCCTCGGCATAAATATCGAGATATCCGTGGGTCACCACCATCAGATAGGTCTGCTGAGTATTGAACTCGAAGGCGATCAGCCGTCCGGCGCCACGCGCGGCGTCCACATGGCGCAGACCGGCGCGACGGCGGATTCCTCCGGTGGGGACGACGATCACGTTGCGCAGCCGCCGGGCTCCGTTGGCATAAGCCTCCAGATCGCCTCGGCCCAGCATTTCGAGATCCAGTTCACCCGCGGTGAAGCTGGTTTTGTTGGTGGTTACCAAGCCGCTCATGACCGCACATCCACCAGGGGGAAATCGCAAATGGCCAAGGGCGTGTGCTGCTGGCCGTCGATCAGCTTGGCGCGGCGGAA
>JAYTWE010000516.1:0-7413 GCA_043744055.1 Magnetospirillum sp. | reverse complement strand
ATTGGCGACCACGGCGAAGCCTTTGCCCGCTTCTCCCGCCCTGGCGGCTTCGATGGTGGCGTTGAGCGCCAGCAGGTTGGTCTGCTCGGCAATTTGCTGGATGAGTTCGATGACCTCGCCGATGCGGGTGGCGGCCTCGGCCAGACCGGCAATGCGGGCATTGGTCTGGGTAGCCTCGTTGGTGGCGTCGGCGGCCATGCGCGACGAATCCGACACCTGACGCTGGATCTCTTGGATGGACGCGGTCAGTTGCTCGGCGGCGGCAGCCACCTTGGAGACATTGGATGAGGCATCGACCGCCGCCGAGGCGACGGCATTGGACAGGCTGTCGGTGGTCCTGGCCTGATTCAGCATCTGCTCGGCATTGGCGCGCATGGTCTCCGCCGCCTCGGCAACCTGGACCAGGGTCTGACCCATTGCGGAATCGAAGTCAGCGGACAGCCGCCCCTGGCGTTCGGCCTTGCGTGTGATGGCCTGCTGCGAGTCGCGATGGCGATGCTCGGCCTCCTGGCGGGCCGCTGCATTGGTCTTGAAGACCTCCATGGCCGCGGCCATTTCGCCGATCTCGTCGGCGCGTCCCAGTGCGGGCACTTCCACTGCCATGTCACCCTCGGCCAGCCGGGTCATGGCCAGGGTCATGCCGGAAATGGGATCGACGATAGAGCGCGACATCAGGACCACGATATATCCTGTCAGCCCCAGACCAAGAGCCAGCAGCACCCATTCCAGCAAGGCCAGCGATCCAATAGCGGCGGCGATGATCGCCGCCTCCTGCTTCAATTCGGCGCCATGGTGATCGACCAGTCCGTCGGCGCGGGTGCCGTCGGCCTTCTTCATCCCGGCCAAAAAGGTCAGCAGCCGGTCAGCGCGCGGCGAGATTTCGGTGCGCGACAGGAACTGCGCCATGTTCCATTTCTCCGAGGCGCGGATGGCGAACATCTCCTTGGATAGCGCATCAAAGTTGTCCGAATCCTTCAACAGCGCCGCCAGAGAGGCCCGTTGACCGGGCGTCAGCGCCGCTGCGCTCTTGTTCAAGGCGTTCATCTGATCGCGCACCCAGGGCCAGACGCCGTCGAATTGCTCGGAAAATTGTGCATCACCGGCCAGCAGATAGGCCCGCACATTGGCCACGCTGACCGAGATGCCAGCGCGGATATCGCCCATGGTGCCGAACAACTGCTTGCGTTCTGGGGTGGCCGCCAGATTCACCTCGGTGTTGAGGATCTCGGAGATTCGCTCCAGCATGGCGGTGGCGACGGGGCCGCCCTGATCCACCAGCAGCTTGGTCGCCGGCTGTTCGTCGGGGGACCGCGCGATGGCCTGGACCCGGTCCTGGGCGGCGCGGAACTCATCGAGCACCGTCTTGAAGCTTTCCCAGCCCGCCTTCTCCTCGGCCCTATCCCAGCCGGAGGCCAGAATATCCATAGCCGCCCTGGCCTGCTCGATATCGCGCCATATGGCGACCCGCTCCTGCTTGTAATCCTCGCGGCCGGTCAGCATCCAGCCGGACAGCGCCGCCAACGACGCGTTGATAGAATTGACCAACCGGGCGCTGGTGGCCGCCGTGGGTACGCGCTTTTCGGTGATGCTGTGGGTCAGCGTGCCGATGCCCGACACCTTTGTGACCGTTGTTCCGACCATCACCACCATGATCAGCAGGACGGCGCCGAACCCCGCGATCAGGCGACCACGGATGCGAAGGGTGTTCATGGGTGATCTCCTGGTGATTGCGGCCGCGCGATCTCAGCGATGAAAAGGCGATAGATGGAGGCTTGGGCGCGGGAATCGGCCTCGGCGATCAACCGGGACGGAATCCCGGCTTTCGGAAGGTCGCGGCGCAATTGGGCATAGGTGACCGAGTGGTAGAAGTCGTCCGGCTGCACTTCCAGCCACATCCGCGCCCGCTTGGCGTCTTTCCAGGCGATTTCCACCGAGGCGGTTTGGCCGGGCAACAGTCTTGTGTCCGACACCTCACGCCAGTCCGCGCCGTCATACTCAACCCGGCGCTGGATGACATGAGTCACCTCGGAGTCTGGAATGGGCTTGCCCGCGTCATCCAGTAAAGCCGCATGGAGGACGACCTTGGGGGTGACATAGGTGGGGAAGGCGTGACCGATTCCCGTCGAGGTCACGGCGAACCGGGCCTTGTAGCGGTCAGAAGAGACTTTCGGCGTCAGTCCGGCGGCGGTGGTGGCCGGGTCGTGGATGCCGCGCCACAGATGCTTGCGGTCGGGCATGTGGCAGGACTGGCAGGTCTGACCGGCGGCGGCCTGGGGACTGGCCCGCCATTCCTCCACGGTGTTTTCCAGCGGCTTGCCGTTGATGGCCTGATCGGCGGAGAATTGGTGGCAAGCGGCGCAGAAATCCGACCGCTCGAAATCAGCGCTTCCCGTAAACCCGCCATGAGGAAGGTCGCCAACGACCCGACCGATTGCACCGGTTTTCCGTTGCGGCGGCCCAAAGCGTTGATGGCCGCGCAGATGGCAGCCGCCACAGGAATTGCCCGCCGCAGCCAAGCCTTGCGCCTCGGGCAGATGGCCCTTGCCCTTCTTCCGGGCCGCCTCGAAGGCTTGAGCCTGCTCGGCCAAGGGCGCATGGCAGTTGAGGCAGTCCTGGACATCCTCCTTCGAGAAGGTCAGCAGCTGGCCGACCAGACCGGGTGACATGGCCTTGGCGTGCAGCGATCCGCTCCATTCCGTCAGCTTATCCGCGTGGCAGGAGCCACAAGATTGCGGGTCTAGCGACGCTTCCAGTTCCGACCATGCCGCCGGTGCCTTACCCTGAGCTTTTAGAGGTTGCGACCAATACTCCTCCGCTCCGGCAGCGACGGAAAATAAAAGAGCGCAGAGCAGGAGGACGAGGCGCATCATACGTGCTTCAACCGGTCATAGATTTCGAGCACGCGAGGCATGACGTGGTCCAGCGCCTCGACGACCTCCGGGTCGAAATGGCTTCCGGCATCCTTGTGGATAATCTCCAGGGCCGCTTCTACGCTGAACGCCTCCTTATAGGGCCGCTTGGAGGTGAGGGCGTCGAACACATCGGCCACCGCGACGATACGGGCCGATAGCGGAATGGCTCCCCCCCTGAGGCCATGGGGATAGCCGCTGCCATCCCATTTCTCGTGATGGCTTTCGGCGATCTCGATCCCAACACGAAAGACGCTGCGGCCCAACTCGTTCATGCGCTGCTCGCATAAGTGCAGCACCTCGGCGCCGATCAGCGGATGCTTGTTCATCTCCAGCCGCTCTTCGTCGTCGAGACGGCCGGGCTTCAGCAGCACCCGATCGGCGATGCCCACCTTGCCGATATCATGCATGGGGGCAAAGCGGTGCAGCGAACGGACATAGCCGGGGTCGATCAGGTCGCGGTGGGCGGGGCGCGTCCCCAATTCCTCGGCGATGAAGGAGGAATAAAGGCTCATGCGGATCAGGTGGTCGCCGGTTTCGGGGTCGCAGCTTTCCGCCAGCTTGGCCAGCCCCTGAACCGCAGCCACCACCAGCGCATCCATGGCCAAAGTCCGCGACAGCACCGCATCCACCTGGGTAGCCATGCTGCCAAGAAATTGACGATGTTCCGGCGAATAGGCATTGGCGAGGCCGGACGCCACCGCCAGCACCGCGCCGCCATCACGGATGCTACCCATGGGCAGCAGCAGCATGGTCTTGACGCCCCCCGCCCGCATGGCATCGGCCAACACCCCCTCTTGGGACTCAACAAGGATGGGGGATTTGTCGCGCACCGCCTTCTCCAGCAGCGGATCGGCCAGATCCGGCCAATGGGCGACCGAAGCGCCATGACGGCTCTCCACCCGGAAGCGACCACCCTCTGGGGCCGCCACCAGCAGCACCAGACCATCCACTGACACGAAGCGACGAAAGGCGGTGACGATGAATGCCATGGTCTCGCGCAGATCAACGCCCCGGCCGATATGATCAATCAGCCCGAACATGGAGTGGAGCCGCTGCGAGAGGTCGTTGAAGGCCCGAGTCATGCGGCCGAATTCAGCGGTCTTGGCTTCTTCAACTTGAAACCCCAGATCGCCCGAGGCCACGCGGGTGAACCCCGCCACCGTCTGATCCAGCGGACGCAGGATGCCGCGGTTCAGCAAAGTCAGGATGACCATCGTCACCAGAGCGCCCCCCACCAGCATGCCGATGATCGTCAGCCGCACCAGCCGCAGCTTGCCTTCCATCATCGCTTGGAAGGCCTTGGCCAGGTCTTCGGTGGAGGCCACCAGAGTGGGGCCATTGGCCAACAGATAGTTGGCCATGGCCAGGGTGTGGGGGCGCAAGGCGTCGGGGCCGCGCGCCGCTTCGAGACCGCTTCGGTAGCGGAGCCACTGGGCCACCGAGATATCCAACTGGTTGGTCGAAGGTCGATCCCAGTTGCAGCGCAGCGGCTCGTCGCGTCCGGTCAGTGCCGCCGGAAGTTCGCGCTTGGCAAAGCCGGTAATGATCTGTTCGTAGAGTTCCACCCGCTCGGCGGTGGTGCGCTCGAACAGGCCGAAGCTCTGATCAAGTGTCCCTGCCTGCAACACCCCTCGGCTGAGGACGTCATTGGCCTGCTGCTCCAGGGATGAGGCCAGAACCCGCATCTGACCCGCCAAATTTAAAATCTGGTAGTCATGCTTGCGCAGGTCCAATTCATAGAGAATAAAGCCGGACGTCCCCGCCAAGAAAACGCAGAGCATGGCCAAAGAGCCACCGAGCCAGCCGCGCACCGAGATCATCCAACGTCCGTTCGTGGTCGCCACGGTTATGGTCATCCTATTTTTCCGGCCCCAGGCCAAGCTTGCCTTCGGCCTTGATGCGCGCGGCCACGGTTTCATCGTGGCGATACCACTCCTCGACCTGAGGCGCTTCCGATTTGACTTTGTGGGTCTTCGCCCAATCACGGGAAAAGCCGTTTGCCGTGATCCAGTTCCCGCCGCCCGATTTGATCCGTTGAAGGGCGAAAGCTCGGACACCTTCGTTGCTGGTGAACAACCCGTCGACCATGACCGACTGGCCGCAGAAGGGAAGGAGATCACGGATGGCGCCAGCGAAGGGGTCGGTGTTCTTCATGGCCAGGATCAGCGCTCCATCGGGTTTCAGTAGGCCAAGCTGGCGACGGCCTGCGCCGCAATCCTTGGGGCAATTGGCCGTTAATACGCATTGAATATCGACCACCTTGCCTTCGAAGCTTGCGGCTTCCTCGCCAGGAAGACCCCAGGACTCGGCAGCCTGCGCCGGGCTGGCCATCAAAAGCGGAAGGAGGAGGAGGAGGAGGAGCTTGCGCATGGGCGTCACTCCCCGAACGGCTGGATGGCGTAATCGCCATGGGTTTGATTGACGATGCCGTGATCGTCCATCACCTGGTCAATCAGGAGATAGCGTAGCCCGTCGCGCTCAATGACGTCGCCTTCCGCCGAGACTTCATGGCTCTGGAGCCGGAGCAAGCGCGGATTGGCCACGTTCTCCTTGTCCTTATCAACCTTGAGAATGGTGTAGATGGTGCCGTCGCTTGTGCGCAGACCAACCGGAATGCCGCCGACGGCGCACCAGATAGCGCATTGGTGATGGGCGGTGCCCAAGGCGTACATGATGCCGGTGGTCTGGCACCAGGAATCGATCACCTCGCCGGTCAATTTGACCCGATGGACTGCACCGCTGCTCGGCGGGATGGCGATGACCAGCAAAGCCAACCCAACTAGGGCTAAAATCCATCGCTTGCGTGGTACTGACCTCATGATCGCCTCCTCGGAAGATGGAGTGGCCGGTCGAGACACTGCCCGACCGGCCACGGGGAGAGGATTACATTTTCTTGGCGGCGCAGGGATTGGCGGGTTTAGCGGCGCAAGGATTGGCGGGCTTTTTATCCATCATTCCCTTGTCGTCCATGGCCTTCTTGGCGGCACAGGGATTGGCCGCCTTGGCTGCGCAAGGATTGGCAGCCTTGGCCGCGCAAGGATTGGCGGCCTGGGCATAGGCCCCGGCGCTGCCCAGGGCCACGAAGCTGCCGACGGCGATGGTGAAAGCGAGGGACCGGAGTGACGTGAACATGCGCGAGTCTCCATGTTTAAGACCAACCGCGTTAAAACCGCGTGGTCAAGTTCACCAGCCAAGGCGGCATGGTGTCGGTGAGCCGGGTCTCGATCATCTTGTCGAGCCCGGAAAGGATTAGAAGTCCAACCAGCAGCAGCACGGTGCCCAAGATCGGCTTGGCCAATTCGGCCAGCCGTGCCAATTTGGCGCGACGCCGGGACAGTGCTTGGCGAGAGCCATAGGCCAGGGCCAGCATGGGCGCGGTGGCTCCAAGGCTGAACAGGGCCATGATTGCGGCCGCCTGGGCGGTTGTCCCACTTTGGGCGGCGAGGCCGATGGCGGCGCCAAGGGTCGGCCCGGCACAGGGCGACCATACCGCGCCCAGCAATACGCCCAGCAGAAACTGTCCCGCCAGCCCGTCGCCCGACATCCGCGCCAGCAATCCATTGGCGCCGCCGGTCATCGGACCCGTGATCCGGGCGAAAAGGCGTTGCAGACGCTCGCTGGCCAGGACGGTGCCGAACGCCACCATCAGCCCCGCCGCCACCAAGCGGATGGAGCCGCTGTCGATATCGATGGCAAATCCCAGCGTGGCGACGAACAGGCCGACCGCTGTGAAGGACAGCGCTAAACCTCCCGCCAAAGCCACGGGCGCCAGGCGATGTTGCTGCAACGCGCCACCCAACAGGACAGGCAGCAGCGGCAGCACGCAGGGCGACAGCGTCGATAGCGAACCAGCCACGAAGCCAAAGGCGAGGTTGGCGGCGGTCATTTCCGTCTAAAGCCCCTTGGCCACCAGGGCGGTGATGGCGGCGGGATTGGTCTCGCCGGTCGAGCGCCCCATCTCGGCCTTGCCCTTGAACATGATCAGGGTGCTTTGGCTGGTGACGCGGAATTGCTTCAACACGTCCTTGGCCGAGTCAAAATCCACATCGAACACCACCAGCTTGGGCTGCGAGGTCTCCAGCCCCTGAACAATCGGCTTTTGCTTGGCGCAGGTCGGGCACCATGGCGCGGTGACATCCACCAGGATGCTCTTGCCGGCGTCCTGCGCGGCGGCGAAGGCCTTGGCGTCATAGGCCTGCCCGGCATGGGCGGCCAACGGCAGGGCGAAAAGGAGGGCAGCGGCCATCATCGACCGGGATTTCGCAAGGGACATCATCTGCACGGCGGCTCTCCTTGAAATTCCCGAGATCACCCACGTCCATACAGCGTGGTCTCTGCAGTGGTTTCGCCGCCCGTTGCCACGAGGTTACGGAAGAAGAGAATTTATTTGCAGATCAATACCGCCGAGCCTAGGAGTTCTGACAGGCTGGGTTGGGTCGGCACCCGCGAAGGCCAGGAACTCCTTGAGGGCGGTGTTGAAGTTGTTGATGGTCGAGAGAGA
>JAYTWE010000515.1:0-3836 GCA_043744055.1 Magnetospirillum sp. | reverse complement strand
GCTGCTGGAAGAAGAGACCGGCAAAATGGGTAGCGGCGGCAAACTGGCAGGTGACGTCGCCTTCAAGCTTTACGATACCTACGGCTTCCCCCTGGATCTGACTCAGGACGCCCTGAAGGCCAAGGGCCTGGGCGTCGATACCGACGGCTTCAACGCCGCCATGGAGCGCCAGCGCGCCGAAGCCCGCAAGGCTTGGTCCGGTTCCGGCGATGCCGCCACGGAAACCCTGTGGTTCGAGCTGCGCGACAAGCTTGGTCTTTCTGAATTCCTCGGCTATGACGCCGAACAGGCCGAAGGCAAGATCGTCGCCCTGGTGGAAAACGGCACGGCGGTGGAAGCGGTCCATCCCGGCCATTCCGTGGCCATAATCGCCAACCAGACTCCGTTCTATGGCGAGTCAGGCGGCCAGATGGGCGATACCGGCATCATCACCGTCGCTGGCGGCAAATCCATCATCACCATTACCGAGACCCAAAAGAAACTGGGCGATCTGATCGTCCATTTCGGCATCATCGAAGGTGGTCCCGTTACCGTGGGCGAGGATGCCCACTTCGCCATCGACGTGGCGCGACGCGACGCCACTCGCGCCCACCACTCCGCCACCCACCTGCTGCACTCCGCCCTGCGCAATGCCCTAGGCGATCACGTGACGCAAAAAGGCAGCCAAGTCGGCCCCGATCGTCTACGCTTCGACTTCGCTCATAACAAGGCGCTCTCGTTCGACGAGACCCGCCAGATCGAAGCCGAGGTCAATGCCCAGATCTGGGGCAACGCCCCCGTGGCCACCAAGATCATGACTCCCGAAGAAGCCATCAAGGACGGAGCCATGGCGCTGTTCGGCGAGAAATACGGCGACGAAGTCCGCGTGGTCTCCATGGGAGACGAAGGCAAGGATGGCCGCTACTCCACCGAATTGTGCGGTGGCACCCATGCCCGGCGCACCGGTGATATCGGTGGATTCAAGATCGTGGCGGAAAGCGCCGTCGCGGCTGGCGTCCGCCGCATCGAAGCGGTCACCGGCCCGGCCTTCCTCGCCTGGGCGCAGGGACAAGAAGACCTGCTGGGCCGCGCCGCCGAAGTGCTGAAAGCAGCCCCAGCCGATATTCCCGCCCGCATTGCCGGACTGATCGAAGATCGCCGCAAGCTGGAACGTGAACTGGCCGAGACCCGCAAACAGCTGGCCACCGGCGGTGGTCAGGGTGCCGCCACCAAGATCGTGGCGGGAATCACCTTCGCCGGAAAGATTCTCGACGTTCCCGCCAAGGACCTGAAAGGCATGGCCGACGAGATCAAGAAACAGATCGTCTCGGGCATCGTCGCCCTGGTCGGCACCGCCGATGGCAAGGCATCCCTGGTTGTGGCCGTCACCGATGACCTGACCACCAAGTTCAGCGCCGTGGATCTGGTCCGAGTGGGCTCGGAAGCCCTGGGCGGCAAGGGTGGCGGTGGCCGTCCCGACATGGCCCAGGCCGGTGGTCCTGACGCCGATGCCGCTCAGACAGCGATCGAAAAGATCGAAGCGGCAATCGCAGGATAATACCGGCGGTCAAAGCATATGGCCGCCGGTATCAATCACGTTGGAATACGCTCTAAACTTCTCGGCAGATTCCGCCCCACAAAGTGGCGGGCAATCAAAGCCTGACTTCCTGTCCGCCCCAAAGCCAAGGCTCCGGCCCAAGGCTGCCAGATCCATTGTAGACCGATACGAGCTCCCAGATCGAAATCCTCGGCCGCCGCCACTTCTTCATCCAAAGCCTCGAACATTGCGGTCAGTACCGCGCCCTGAAGCCGTTCGATAATGAGCTTCGCCTTAGCCGGGTCCACAGAGCCAGGAAGCTCGGCATTCCAATTCCTCCCGGACTCGCCCGCGCTCACCAACGATTTGGCAGGCTCGTAAAACGCCCCCATCACCGCCAGAGTACGGCAAGCGTGCAGCGCAATTACCGGCTTGGAAATATCCATCAGCTTGAACGGTCCGATGGCGGTTCCGAAACCATTGATGACGGCCAGATCAATCTCGCCGGGGCCCCCCCCCTCATCCATCAGACGAACAGCCTCGTTCAGATAGGGAACGAAATAGCGGTTGACCGCGAAACCATAGGAATCTCGACACTGAATGGATTGCTTGCCGGTTGCCTTGGCGAAATCTGCCGCCGCATCCATCACGGATTGTGAGGTGGCCGAGCCACGCACGATCTCCAACAACGGATTGACCGCCGCCGGGAAGAAGTAATGCAACCCCAAAAAGCGATCCGGCCCGGTCACCGCCGCCGCCAGATGGTCCACTTTCAAGGAGCTGGTGTTAGTGGCGATCAGGGCCGAGGCATCCAGCAGACCCGACAACGTACGGAACAAGGCGCTCTTGGCCTCGAAATTCTCGATGATGGCCTCGATCACCAATGCACAGGGTGACAGATCGGCCAGATCAGATGATGGCGACAAACGGGCCAAGGCAGCATCGGCCTCCATTGCGCTCATACGCCCTTTTTCCACCGCACGAGTAAGAGACCCCTTGATCTGCCCCATGGCGCGTTCCACCACAGCTGGATCACGGTCATTGAGAATGACCGTGAAGCCACTCGTGGCCGCCCCTTGAGCAATCGACGCCCCCATGGTCCCCGCCCCCACCAGCCCGATCACGCCGTCGCGCACCATCACACCCTCCCAGGTCATGAGTATCTCCGCATCCATCATCCCATTTTTGTTGTTATTCGCAACAGTTTTTGTGAATAACAATAACCCTTGACGAATTTAATTTGGCAGATCAGGATTAAAACCAACAAGTCGCCAAAGAGCGACAATCGGAGGTTATTCACCTTGTGAAAGGGGACGTCCAATGTCTGACAACACCACGAATCCGTCTGCATTCAAGGCTCTTACCCGCCGCCAGTTCAACACTGCCGCCGCTGCGGGTGCGCTGGTCTCTTCCGTCGGTCTTCCGGCCCGGTCGGCCCGTGCCGCCACTCCGTTGAAGCTGGGCGTTCTGCTGCCCCGCTCCGGCCACCTTTCCCTGATCGGCCAAGCTTGCCAACGCGGTGCCGAGATCGGTCTGCCCATGTTGCGCGACATGGGCTATTCCGTCGAACTGATGAATGCCGATACGGAATCCAACCCCGATGTGGGCCGCACCCAGGCGGAAAAGCTGATCCGCGAAGGCGCCAATATGCTGATGGGTTGCTTCGACTCCGCCACCACCTTGGCGGTGGCCGGTGTGGCCGAGCAAAAGGGCATTCCCTTCGTAGTCAATATCGCCTCAGAACCCAAACTGACCGAGCAGGGCTTCAAATACGTCTTCCGTAACTTCCCCTCTGCCGGAATGCTGGGTAAGGGCGGTCTGCTCCTCTACAAGGACATCTTCGCCGCCAGCGGCATCACCCCAAAAACCGCTGTTCTGCTGCACGTCAATGACAGCTTCGGCATGGCCATGCTGGGCGGCATCAATGCCTTGATGCCAAAACTGGACATGCCGTTCACCATCGTCGAGACCATCGCCTATGATCCCAAGGCCCGCGACCTTTCCATCGAGGTGGCCAAGGCCAAGGCCGCCAAAGCCGATTTCACCATGGTGGTGACCCGCCTGAACGACGCCATATTGCTGGTGCGCGAAATGGTCAAGCAGCAGGTGGATACCCTGGGCATCGTCAGCCCCGGCAGCCCCGGCATGTACGATAAGCAGTTCTTCAAGGCCTTGGGGAAGTACGGCGAATATTGCATCACCAATGTGCCGTGGTTCGACCCCCATCAAGAGATCGCCAAAACACTGAGCAGAACCTTCGAGAAGGCCTTTCCCGAAGAGACGTGTGATCTGAATGTGGGCTTCACCTTTGAGGCCGTGC
>JAYTWE010000514.1:0-5121 GCA_043744055.1 Magnetospirillum sp. | reverse complement strand
GTGGCCGGTGTGCCTGGTGTGCCTGGTCGTTTTCGGGTTGACGATTTTTCTGGTGCGCAGCCTTGCCCGCCGGGCGCGAGATGAAGCCATGTTGCGCCTCAGTGATCGGGTTCTGGCCAATGTCTCTAACGGTGTCACCATTGCCGATGCCTCTCAGCCCGATCTGCCGCTTCTTTACGTCAATCATGCCTTCGAGCAGATTACCGGTTATAAGGCGGCCGAGGCCATCGGACGGAATGCCCGCTTCTTGCACGATAACGAGGCGGATCAGGAGGGGTTGGACCGAATCCGCGAAGCCCTGGCCGAAGGGCAAAGCGTATCCGTCAAGCTTTTGAACCGGCGTGCGGATGGGAGTGGATTTTGGAATCATGTATCGTTGACGCCGGTACGTAGCTCTGTCGGGATTATCACCCATTGGGTTGGGGTTCAGCGCGATATCACTCAAGAAGAGCGGGACCGTGCCGATCTGGCTGATGCTTATAATTCGGTTGCGCGCTACAGCGCCGATATGGAGCGCTTCTCCTTTGTATTAGCCCACCATCTTCAAGAACCAGCGCGTCAGATGCGGTTACAGGCGCAATTGTTGTTGCAAAAGGATTCGTTGACCCTGGCCGATCGTGTCCCGGCCGACCACATCGTCGAGGCTTCGGCACGTCTGGTGGAATTGCTGCGTGACGTTCAGATCTATCTGGCGGTCGAGCGCGAGCCGGTGAAAGGTGTCGTAGGGTCTTCGAATATGGCATTGGATTCTGCCGTGGCGAAGTTGGGCCCGCTCTCGGTTGAGCATGGCGATCTGCCACAGGTGGCCGTTCCCCAACGTCGGCTAGATGATCTGTTCGAGATTCTTGTCAAGAACGCGGTCGAGTTTTGCCATCTCGAACGCCCATCACATATTTCTGTGACAGTGGAATCCGCTGACAATTTTTGGCTGTTCAAGGTGACCGATAATGGCATCGGCATCGAACCTTGTTATTTCGAGCGGGTTTTCATCCCGCTGGAACGATTGCATCTTCGCGTGGGTCATTCCGGGACGGGAATTGGATTGGCGGTGGCGCGCCGGATTGTCGAGGCTGTCCATGGCCGGATCTGGGTGGAATCCGATGGAACCGCTGGCTCGACCTTTCTGTTTACCCTGCCCAAAATATAATAGAGCTCACCCGAACGGGTCGTCGCATTTCCCGCACATGGGGATGTCCTTGACGTCGCCGTTGCGAAATCCATCCAAGATACGGCCATAGGATTCGCCGTTACGGATTTCCGCCAATCCTTGATCCATGATATTGCCGATTTTCAGCAAGGCATTGGAATCATAGCAGCCGCAAGCGGTGACGGTTCCGTCGCAGAAGATTCCCACGGTCTTGAGGAACAGCCGACACGGCATTACCCGGTGATGGTCGATATCCTTCAACGACCAGACATCGTGTCGTTGGTGGAGCGTGCCGCACTGGACTGAACCACCGAAATTATTGGCCTGTACGGTCCAGACCTGCTCGATCCCCTGGCTGGTCAGGAAGGCTCGGGTCTTGCGGAGGTTTTCCTGCCAATCGCCTAAGGCAACCGCCTTTACGGCAAAGCGGGTCTTGGTCCCCGACAATGCCTTGTGGATTCCCTTCATATTGGCGATGGCGCGGTCGAACTTCGCCCCCACATAGACGCTTTCATAGCTTTCGGCGTCCCAACCCGCGAAGGAGAATTGGAGATAGGCCAAGCCGACCTTGCCTAAGCGTTCGATTCGTTCTGGTGTGAAGGGGGTTCCGTTGGTGACGATGCCCACATCGAATCCTTCGGCGACGGCGCGTTCCAGCATTTCGAAAATGCGGGGGTGCAAGAAGGGCTCTCCTTGTCCCGCGAGGATATGCATGGACTTGATGCCGCAGGCTTTGGCCTCGGAGATGACACGCTCGAACACGTCATCTTCCATGAAGCCGGTATTATTTTTCCAAATCTCCCAGCCACACATGGCGCAGTGCAGATTGCAGCGGCGGCTCAGTTGGACGTAAATCTCGTAAGGGACCAGATTGCGCCGCTCGGCCGGGGCGATGACCAGGGCGCGAGCCTTACCCAACTGGGCCGCGGATTCCGCCCCGTAACCAGCCTCGTCCAAGGCGACACCAGCCAGATAGGCGATGCGACCCGACTGAGGCTGCGCCCGCACCGCTTGTTCCAGAATGGGAAGGGCTTCTTTGGGGCGGCCCAGGGCGACCAGGCTGCCAGCCAGCCCCACGGCGGTATCGAGATGGGTGGGCATGGCGGTCAGGATGCGGCGGAACAGAACTTCCGCCTCGGCCGGGCGCTCCAAGGTCAGCAGCATCCCCGCGCGCCGGTAATCGCCTTCGGGATTCCCGTCCAGGGCTTCCAGCAGCGCGATGGCGTCGGTCAGCAATTGGGCATGCATCAGCCGTTCGGCTTCGGCAAGGATGATGGCGGGGTCGGCGGGCTTCTTCTTGGATTTCTTCATGGCGAGGGCATTCTAGCATCAGCCCGCGTTCCACTTCCATGACGAGATGAGGTGGGGCATGATGGCCGCTTATGCAAAGGGTGGGGGATTGGCGCGTGGCTGGCGCTTTGGTGGGGAATAGTGCTCGGACACGCTGGCGCTTTGGTATTCGCGCCAAGCTGGTCTTTGCTGTGGGCGCTGTCGCTGGAATGATCCTGATCGCAGGTGTTTTGACCTGGTTCAGCTATTCCGAGATCGAACGCCTGTTGGCGGCGGTGACCAGAACGAACCTTCCGAGTGTTTCCAATGCCTTGAAGCTCTCCGAGGCCACGGCGCGGCTGGCGGCGGCGGCTCCGGCCCTGGATGGGTCCTCGTCCCAGTTTCAGCGGCAAAGTAATTTCGTCGCCTTGCAACAACAGACTGAACGTCTGCTGGCCCTGATCGACCAGTTGGCTGGGACCTCTACCGATACCGGTCGGGTGGAAGAGTTGCGTTCCATGATCGCCGCCTTCGGCGATAACGTGGTTGATCGTAATATTTTGGTGGATAAGCGCCTTCAACTGGTGGACCGAAGCCGCATTCTGGCCGAAATCATCACCAAGCTTGATCTGGAGGTCCATCGTTCGGTGGAAGGGATGGCCGCCGACCCCATTCTGGCGGTGGTGGTGCTGGCCTCTAATTATCTGCGTGAAGCGGTGGTGGCCCCCGATTTGGAAAAAGTGGGCGAACTGCGCGGGGCCTATGAGGAGCAGGTGCGCAAGCTTCCCCTTCTGATTGATGCCGCCGGAGACGGACAATACGCAAGCCGAGGCAGGGAGCTGACCCGACGGGTTTTGACCCTGGGGACTGGTCCTGAAAATGTGTTCGAACTGCGCAGCCTTCAGATGCTGACCATCGTCCGGCTGGCGGCGGCTAATGATGAAGGTCGCGATCTGGTGGCCCGCACGTCATCGGCGGTTGGGCGATTGGTCTCCGCCGCCGAGGCCGATGCGGCCGAGAATGAACGTCGGACCGAGGCGGCGGTCTCCATCGGTCGCACCACCTTGCTGGTGGTGGCTATGCTGACCTTCTTCGGTCCGTTGCTGTTCGTCTGGTTGTATCTGGGGCGTTCTTTGGTTTCTCGCCTGACCGGTCTGGCGCAATCCATGCACCGCATCGTGGAGGGCGATTTCCATACGCCCATTTCCAGTACTGGCAATGACGAAATCGCCGATATGGCCGCCGAGCTGGTGGTGTTCCGAGACGCCATGGCCAAGGTCCAGGAATCAACCCGCGCCTTGGTGGAAAGTGAAATGCGTCTGCGGCGCATCCTCGACACCTCGCCGTTGGCTCTGGCCATTTCGCGAGTGTCGGACAATACCATCATTTTGGTGAATCCCCGCTGGACCGAGCTTTACCGGATGAGTGAAACGGATGCGTTGGGACTCAGCGTCGCCAGTTGTTATTCCGATCCCGCGAATCGTTCCCGTCTGGTGGAGCTGGTGCGTCAGCGGGGGTTCGTTCCCGGCTTTGAGTGCCGGATGCGCAACAGCGCGGGACAAGACTTCTGGGCCATGTTGTCGGCGGCGGAAATCGAGATGGATGGCGAGCCGGCGGTGATCGTGTCATCCACCGATATCACCCGTCATAAAGAAGAAGAAGCCGCCCTGGCCGAGGCCAAGCGCATGGCGGAAGACGCCAGCCAGGCCAAGTCTTTGTTTCTAGCCACAATGAGCCATGAAATCCGCACCCCCATGAATGGGGTTCTGACCATGGCTCAACTGCTGGAAGATATGCCTCTGGCGGCGGAACAGCGGGAAATGGCCCGCGTCATCCGTGATTCCGCCACGTCGTTGCTGACCATCATCAACGATATTTTGGACTTCTCTAAGATCGAGGCTGGGAAGCTTGAGCTTGAAGTGGTCGAGATGTCGGTGTTGGAATTGGTGGAGGGCGTTGCCGATTTGCTGACGCTGCGTGCCCAGGAAAAGGGAATCGGCCTCATTACCTATGTGGACCCGGCCCTGCCCGAGAGGGTGTTGGGCGATCCGGTGCGGCTGCGTCAGATCATCACCAATCTGGCCGGTAATGCCATCAAGTTCACCGACAAGGGTTTTGTGCGCATCGGCGTTCAAGCGGAAGATCTCCACGAACGTCCTTTGCGGCTAAAATTCTCCATCACCGATACCGGGATCGGGTTGGATTCCGAACAGCAGGCCCGACTGTTCGAGCCCTTCATGCAGGCTGATATCACCATTTCTCGTCGCTATGGCGGCACCGGTCTTGGCTTGTCGATCTGCCGCCGTCTGGTGGCGATCATGGACGGTGAGATCGGCGTCAACAGCAATATCGGAGCCGGGTCAAGCTTCTGGTTTCAATTGCCGCTGGAGGTGGCCGAGGAGGGGCCTGCCGTGGGGCCTGACCTGACGGGGATTGCCGTTCTGGTTCTGGCGGAAGGTCCCGTCGCGGCGGAATGCATTCGTCAGTATCTCGGCCATCTTGGTGCTCAGGTGGCGGTTGTTGCCGGTACGGAAGGGGCCTTGGCTGCGGTAAGGGCGGCGGCGTTGGCGGGGTGGTCTTATGATGTGGCTCTGATTGATGCCGGTCAGGACTATCGCCAACGCCTAGGGGTCGCTGGTGCTTTGGCGACCGTAACCGGGGGCGATGTTGAAATGCGCCAGGTGATGATCCTACCCCAGGATGCA
>JAYTWE010000513.1:0-2844 GCA_043744055.1 Magnetospirillum sp. | reverse complement strand
GCCGGTGGCAGCAACCTGTCGAACTACGTCACGACCAACATCGGCAGCATGCGCAACCGGGGCATCGAGGCCAGCCTCCACGCCCGCCTGCTCAACGGCGGCCGGCACGGCCTGACCTGGTATTACCAGGTCGAGACCCTGATCTTCGGCCGCGCCGTGGAGCGCGCCCTGTATCCCGAGCGCACCATCATCGGCCTGGCAGATCCGGGACAACCCCTGCCCCCAGCCTATCACACGTTCTTGACAGCCCACGGCAATCCGCCGTTGCTTCCCATGCGCTACGAATCCGCTGAACTGGCCAAAATCAGTATCAATTGCTGTCTGGTCGCCTCGGTCAGTGTCGCCAATACGCTGGCCGAGCTGTGCGAGAAGATCGGTGCCGACTGGTCCGAGATCGCCCCAGCCCTGAAACTGGACCGGCGCATCGGCCCCTATTCCTACCTGACGCCCGGCCTGGGGATTTCCGGCGGCAATCTCGAGCGTGATCTTGCCACGGTTCTCCGATTCGCCGAACAGCATGGCACCGATGCCGGAGTGGTCGCCGCCTGGCTGGCCAATTCCGTCCATCGCAAGGGCTGGAGTGCTGCGACTCTGAGAGCCCAGGTCTTGGACAAGGCGCCTCAGGCCCGCATCGCGGTGCTGGGATTGGCTTATAAGGAAAACACCCACTCCATCAAAAACTCACCCGCCATCGCCTGCCTGAGCGCCCTGAAGGGTGCCGATCTGGCGGTGTTTGACCCGGTTGTGAAAGGCGCTGTGGTGCCCTTCGCCCGTGACTGCGCCTCCATTGCCGACTGTGTCCAGGATGCCGATGCCCTGGCCATTCTAACCCCCTGGGCCGAGTTCAAGACCCTGGACGTGAACAGTCTGGGCAAGGCCATGGTCGGCCGCGTGATCATTGATCCCTATGGTTGCGTCTCTAGTGATGCGGCGCTTGCGGCCGGGTTTACTCACATCACCCTGGGCGCCCCCGCCCGTGACAAGGCCGAGGCCCATCATGCTTGACCACCTTCACCCCATTCCGAAGTCACCGCACCGGGTGGTGATCATCGGTGCCGCAGGCTTTGTCGGAGCCGCCATCTCCCACCGCTTGACGCGCGAGGACGTGCCCGTCCTTGCCCTGTCCCGGAGCGACATCGATTTGCTGGCAGCGGGAGCCGCCAGTCAGCTGGCCAGTTTGCTGCGCCCCACCGACAGCGTGGTGGCGGTCTCTGCCATGGCCCCGGTCAAGAATCTGGATATGCTGCGGGCCAATTTGGTCATGCTTGGCGCCATGACCACGGCGCTGGCCCAGGTGCCGCCGACCCATCTGCTCAATATCGGCTCCGATGCCGTTTTCAGTGACGAGCCGCTACCCCTGACCGAGGCCAGCCCCAAGACGCCAGGAAGTCTGCATGGCGTCATGCATGTGGCCCGTGAAATAGCCTTCGCCGAGATCAAGGCGCCCCTGGCGACATTGCGGCCCACCCTGATCTACGGCGCCGCCGATCCCCATAACGGTTATGGCCCCAACCGGTTCCGCCGTCTGGCCGCCGAAGGCAAGGAAATCGTGCTGTTCGGCGAGGGAGAAGAACGCCGCGACCATGTGCTGATCGATGATGTCGCCGAATTGGCGGTCCGCATCCTGATGCGGCGCAGCACCGGTGCGCTGAATGCCGCCACCGGGCAGGTTTGGTCGTTCCGCGAAGTGGCGTCCCTGGTGGTCGGCCTTTTCCAGGCACCCGTGGCCGTCAAGGGCTCGGTTCGGATCGGTCCCATGCCCCACAACGGCTATCGGCCGTTCGACCCTGCCGCCACCCATGCAGCCTTCCCCGATTTCCGCTATACTCTTTTGCCTCAGGGGTTGTCCCAGGTTCACGCCGAGACCCGGAGCACCGTTCATGCCTGAACTTGACCTTCTGCGTTCGCTGCCCCGCGCCAAGCGCAATCTCCAGGCCCGTCAGACCGCCAAGACCGACGAGTTGATCGCCCTGTCGCGGGAATATGGCCGCGACTATTTCGACGGAGTCCGCGATGTGGGTTATGGCGGCTATCGTTATGACGGCCGCTGGGTGCCGGTGGCCAAGGACATCATCGCCCAATATGGCCTCAAGCCTGGGGACAAAGTGCTGGATGTGGGCTGTGCCAAAGGCTTCCTGGTCAAAGATCTGCTGGCCCAGGGAATCGATGCCTATGGCGTGGATGTCTCGGAATACGCCTTGATGCATTGCGAACCCGAAGTAGTAGGACGGCTCCAGATCGGCTCGGCGGAGCGCCTGCCTTTTCCCGATCAGAGTTTCGACGTCGTCCTGGCCCTTAACACCCTCCACAATCTGCATATGCCCGAACTGATCCTAGCCTTGCGCGAGATGGAGCGGTTGGCACGCAAAGGAAAATTCCTCCAGGTGGACAGCTTCCGGACTCCGGCGGAAAAGGAAATCTTTGAATCCTGGGTACTGACCGCCTACACCTATGGCTATCCCTATGAATGGGAAGCGATCTTCGCCGAGGCTGGCTATACCGGCGACTATTTCTGGACCTTGATCACGGGTGAGTGAAATGACCGCCATACTTCGCTTCAATAGCGTTGACACCGCCGAGGCCCGGGACCGCTGCAAACGCTATCGGCGCCGCATCCTGGAGATTTCCCAGCAGGTTCAGGCGCTGCACATCGCCTCCGCCTATTCCTGCACCGAGATTGTCGACGCCTGCTACAACGTGCTGATGCGCCCGGGCGCCACAGACGACACCTTCGTCATGTCCAAGGGACATGGGTGTATGATCCAGTATGTGATCCTGGAGGAGCGCGGCATTCTTAGTCGCCAGGACATGGATCTGTATTGCAAGTTGGGCGGTCGGCTCGGC
>JAYTWE010000512.1:0-4574 GCA_043744055.1 Magnetospirillum sp. | reverse complement strand
CTTCCCCTTGGCGGCCATTTCCTGCCAAAGAGAATTCATCCGGCGTCCGGCCTCCAAGGTCACTTCCCTGCCTCACCGTGAATCTTTTGTGCGCCATCGTGCATGCGGATAGGAATCCCATCATGCGAAGCATCCGCCTTGCTCAGTCCCTTCAAGGCAGGATGCAACCGAGAAAAGGCATTGAAGTTCGCCCAAATGGTCTTCGTGATTTCGGCGGCATCATCGGCCGAAAGTGACTTGGTCACCAGCAGCGTCTTTAGCCCGATAGCAGCGACATCCTCTTTCTGGCCGTCATAGGTTCCGCCTTTAAGGGTGAAGCGCGCGACGGAAGATGACTTCTTCAAAAATGAATCCAAAGACTTGGAGCGGATGGGCACCAAAGTGCCGCCGCACTCCTCGACAGCAGTCTGAACCTCGGTCATGGGATGAATCCCGGTAAAAACCGCGGCGTCGATATTGCCCAAACACAATTCCGTTGCCTGTTCCGCCAGATCCAATTCCACCAGAACCGACAGATCGCCCTGAGACAAGCCTGATGCGTCGATCACCGTTTCAGCCATGGCGCGTTGGAACGAACCCGGACGCCCCAAATTCACCCGCTTCCCTCGCAAATCCCCCAATTGCTCGATCCCCGAGCCCGGTCGGGTGACCACCACGGCAACTTCACCATGCAGCGCCATCAATGCCCGCAGATCCGGCATCGGGCCGAGTTCCTTGAATCCCTCCTCACCTCCCACGGCAAGTTGAGCGGCGCGCGACTGCACCAGGGCAAGGTCGGCCTCACCACTGCGCAACAAATCAAGATTAGCGACAGAGCCAGAACTGGGAATCACGGCGCAGTTCATCCCCCGCGGATGGTCCTTATTGATGACACGACACAGCGCGCCAGCCACTGGAAAGTAATAGCCCGTGACCTCGCCACCAGCAATCAGCAGAGTATGGCGCTCGGCCGCTGCCAATGGGCCGGTCATAGCCCCAACGATAGTAATAACAGCCCCCAGAATCGCGATTCGTCTCACTGCGTCACCCTTCCAGAGGAGATATCAAGGAACGGATCATAGCGAACCCCTGCCCAAATCGAAAGTGTGCCCCCTATAATTCGTATAATTTGTGATGAATTCCGAAGAAACTGTATGAAACAGGTTGCTATCGGCTTTTCGAATTGACACTATCGCTACAGCCAATGACCGGAGGGGAGAGACCGGTGTGGAAAGTAAGCCTCATTCTTGCGACAATCGTCGCGCTGGCAGTGCCGTTCGAAGCGAATGCCACCCTTCAATGTGTGGCCTATGCCCGCGAAGTCACGGGTCTCAATCTTAAGGGTGATGCCTGGAAATGGTGGGAAGCCGCCAGCGGCCTTTATAATCGCGGCAATGCCCCCAAAGCTGGCGCCGTCTTGGTGTTCAAGCGCCAAGGCAGCATGGTCCACGGCCATGTGGCGGTTGTTCGCAAGACCACCAGCTCTCGCATCGTTCTGGTCGATCACGCCAATTGGGCTCCCCGTCGCAGCGCCGATCGCGGCAAGGTGACTGAATCCGTGCCGGTGATGGACGTTTCTCCCAAGAATGACTGGACCCAAGTTCGCGTCTGGTACGAACCCAGCAATCAATTCGGCGACCGCGCTTATAAGACCGTCGGTTTCGTGTATCACCCCGGCAAGTATGCCCCGATTGAACAGGCCTCCATTCGTACCGAGACCGTGATTCAGCCGCAGCAAGATACCTCCTTGCTTGAGGCCACGATCACGGTACCGGTCACCACCCCCGTATCGCCCCTCCCCGAGCCCCCGGCTGCCCTGCCTGTCGCCGCCCCCGCCCCCAGCGCGGTGGAGCCCGGCAAATTCGACGCTCGCCCCTGGGCCGAACAGGCCTAGCTCACACGTCTATTTTGTTTCGGCCGAACCTTCCCATCCGGGAAGGTTCGGCCGTTTTGCCAATCCTCGCGCCAACGAACCCAGTCATGGCCAAGCGTAGGATTCCCCCCCTGCATCGGTGTGGGAAAAGTGTGGGTAACTTACCAACATCGTTTGCTTAATCTGGACTTAACGGTAAGAATACCGCGCTTATGGGGAAGCAGGGTCAAATGGCCCTGGGGGTTAAGGATCAATATCCATGGCCGTTCAACAAAGCAAACAGATCGCCATCGTCATCGCCGAGAAGAACCCTTTGCTCCAGAGTTCTCTGGTCAAACTGTTCACTGATGACGACAGGTTCCGTGTGGCTGCCGTCGCCAGTGATGGCGAAAAATTTCTTGAAGCTGTCGAGCAAACACCGTTCGATGTGGGCGTCATCGGCTGGGAAATGCCGACCCTGGATGGTCGCGGCGTCTTGCAGGCGCTCCGTGGCCGCACCGATGCGCCTCGCCTGATCGTCTATACCGGCAGCCCCAACCCAGATGTTCCGCGCCAAGCCATGACACTGGGAGCCGCCGGGTTCTGCTCCAAGCGCGAACCGCCGGAACAATTGCAAGACACCATCATCGCCGTGGCGGCAGGCCGTATGGTCTTTCCGTTCATCGACGTGTCCAGTCTGGCCAGCGATCCCCTGGCGGGGCTTACCCCACGTGAACGGGAACTTCTGGCCTCCCTGGCCAGCGGCCTGACCAATCAACAGATGGCCGGTCAACTGGACATTTCCCTGAACACTGTCAAGTTCCACCTGAAGAACTTATACGACAAGCTGGGCGTCGGAAACCGCGCCCAGGCCGTCGCGTTCTATCTCAAGGGTCACGAATCCCGATAATCCCTACTTCGGAAGGGGAATAGCGCGTCCCCTATCCTTGGCGCATACTGTGTTCCAAGAGGCGATACGGCATGCCGCCACCATGGCCGTACCGCGACCGTGAGGAGGACACAAGACCATGACCGATAAGGTTGCCACATTCCTCGCCCATGCCGTGGCGATGGAACAAGAAGCGGCGGATCGTTACGAAGAGCTCGCCGACACCATGGACGTGCACAATAATGGCGACGTCGCCGATCTGTTCCGGCAAATGGCGAAGTATTCGCGGCTGCACGGCGCTTCAGTGGCCCAGCGCGCCACCCCCTACCAGCTTCCCAAGCTCAAATCCTGGCAATTTCGCTGGAATGCCCCAGAGCCGCCCGAAGTGGGAGATTTCATCGGTGGTCACTATCTGATGACCCCCTACCATGCCCTGGAGTTCGCGCTGGAGAACGAGCGGCGCGGCCATCAGTTCTATGCAAGCGAGGCCGCTCGGAACCCGGACACCACCGTCCGCGCCATGGCCGCCGAAATGGCCGCCGAGGAGGTGGAGCACGTCTCGGAACTAGAGGCTTGGCTTGCCCGGACTCCCATGCCCGAAAACAATTGGGCCGAAGATCCTGACGACGCCGTCGTGGTTGATTGAACCACGCTCTAGGGGGATTGACCGGCGTCAATCCCCCTGAAATCAGCAAACCATAATATATCCTTTGCCAATCTGCCCGGCGAAGGAGACCATTCCATGCCGCCCTCTTTCACCCTTGATTCCGAGGGTTACCTGACCGATCCCGCCGACTGGAGTGACGAAGTGGCGCACGACCTTGCCACCCGCGAGGGCATTACGCTGCTCGAAGAACACTGGACCGCCATCCGCTTCATGCGCCATTGGCTGGAAGAACGCCAGGTCGCCCCCGATGTCCGCCATGTCATCAAGCATCTGACTGAAACCCATGGCACCGGACGCAACCGCCTGTTCGAGTTGTTTCCCTATGGCTATGTACAGCAAGCCTGCAAAATCGCCGGTCTGCGCCGCCCTCGCTCGTGGAGCACGGGGTAACCGCCCACAAACCACGTCATATTTTTAAATTAATGCCCGATGATCTTGCCGAGAAAACGCTGAGTGCGTTCATTGGCCGGGTGATCAAAGAAGCTGGCGGGCGGCGCGATCTCGACGATGCGTCCCTCATCCATGAACACCATGGTATCGGCGACAGCGCGGGCAAAGCCCATTTCATGAGTGACGCAGATCATGGTCATGCCTTCCGCCGCCAGCGAGGTCATGACATCCAACACCTCGCCCACCATTTCCGGGTCCAGCGCCGATGTGGGCTCATCAAACAGCATCACCGCCGGTTTCAGGCAAAGAGCACGGGCGATGGCGACCCGCTGTTGCTGACCACCCGACAATTGGCCGGGAAATTTCCGTGCCTGTTCAGGAATACGCACCCGCTCCAACAAGGCCATGGCAGTCGCCTCCGCCTCCTTGGGTGCGATACCGCTCACCCGGATCGGGGCCAGAGTCAAATTCTCCAGCACGGTGAGATGGGGAAACAAGTTGAAGCTCTGAAACACCATCCCCACCCGGCGACGCACGGCATCAATGGCTTTCAGATCATCGGCCAACTCGATTCCATCCACCAGGATACGGCCGGATTGATGCTCCTCCAGCCGATTGAGACAGCGGATCATGGTGGACTTGCCCGAACCGGAAGGGCCGCACACCACCACCTTTTCCCCCTTAGCCACCTCCAAGGTGACATCCTTCAAGACATGAAACTCGCCATACCACTTATTGACGTCGCGAAGCTCGATGATGGGCTGCGGCATGGTCATCGTGTTCCCTTGGCCAGTTCC
>JAYTWE010000511.1:0-2816 GCA_043744055.1 Magnetospirillum sp. | reverse complement strand
GTCATTCGCCGGGAGGCAAGCGCAACGCGCGTCGCGCCACGTGGCGCGCGAGCCAAGGGCCACGGATGTGGCCCGCCCGGCGACTGAGGAACATGGAAGAGAAAAGCCTATGATCGCCACCGAAGAACAGCAGCTGATCCGCCACATGGCGCGGAACTTCTCCCAGGAGAAACTGGCCCCCAACGCCGCTTTGTGGGACCGCGAGCACCTGTTTCCCACCGAAGCCCTGGCGGAAATGGGCCAGTTGGGCTTCCTGGGTATGGTGGTCCCCCCCGAATGGGATGGAGCCGGGACCGATTACGTCTCTTACGTCATGGCGGTGATGGAGATCGCGGCGGGCTGCGGCGCCATCTCCACCATCATGAGCGTGCACAATTCGGTGGGCTGCGCACCCATCCTCAAATTCGGCACCGAAGAGCAGAAAGAACGCTTCTTGCGCCCCATGGCCCGAGGCGAGAAAATCGGCTGCTTCTGCCTGACGGAGCCGGAAGCGGGCTCGGACGCCGCCTCCATCCGCTCGCGCGCCCGCAGGGACGGCGATCACTACGTCTTGAACGGGGCAAAACAGTTCATCACCTCGGCCAAGAACGGTCATGTGGCCATCGTCTTTGCCGTCACCGATCCCGATGCCGGCAAGAAGGGCATCTCCGCCTTCATCATCCCCACCGACACCCCCGGCTTCACCGTGGCCCGTGTCGAGGACAAGCTGGGTCAACACCTGTCCGACACCTGCTTCGTCACCTTGGATGATATCCGGGTGCCCGCCTCGCAACGGCTGGGAGACGATGGAGAAGGACTGAAAATCGCCCTGGCCAATCTGGAAGGCGGCCGTCTGGGCATCGCCGCCCAATCGGTGGGAATGGCGCGCTCCGCCTTTGACTTCGCCCTCGCCTACGCCAAGGAGCGCAAGCAATTCGGCAAAGCCATCATCGAACATCAGGCCGTGGCCTTCCGGCTGGCCGACATGGCCACCCGTATCGAGGCGGCTGAACAGCTGGTCTTGCACGCAGCAAGCTTGCGTGATGCGGGAAGGGCTTGCCTCAAAGAGGCTTCCATGGCCAAGCTATTCGCCAGCGAAATGGCGGAAAGGGTGTGCTCGGACGCCATCCAAATTCATGGCGGCTATGGGTATCTTGCCGATTTCCCGGTCGAACGTATTTACCGCGACGTCAGGGTCTGCCAAATCTATGAGGGCACCAGCGACATTCAAAGGCTGGTGATCGCGCGGGCACTGGCCGTCCAATAGCAATACTTGGGGGTTCCCTATGAAGGACATTCTGGTTCACATGGACGACAGCGAACGCTGCATCGCCCGTCTTGATATCGCAATCGGCCTGGCCAAGCAGTTCGGCGCACGCCTGACCGGTCTGTTCGGCCGTATCGAGAGCCACAAGCCCAGCGCCGTGGCCCATAAGGCCAGCGACCAGCTGATTGCCGCCCGTGATAGCGCAAGCGCCCTGTTCGCCGAACGCACCAAGGCCGCCGGAATTGTCGGGCGCTGGTGGCATCTGGCCCATGGCGAGCAAGATCATGTGCTGAGTGAAATCATGTTCTGCGCCCGCTATGCCGATCTGGTGGTCATGGGGCAGATCGACCCCAACAGCAAGCTGGTGCCGAAGGATTTGGTGGAACACACCATCCTCAATTGCGGCCGCCCGGTTCTGGTGATTCCCCATACCGGCACGTTCCCCACCGTCGGGCAACGTATCGCATTGGCTTGGAACGCCGGCAAGGAAGCCGTCCGTGCCCTCAACGACGCCAAGCCGCTGATGGCTCAGGCCAGCTCGGTCACCGTTTTATCCATGCATGGTCAGCAGGAATCCACCGCCAGTTCCATGGGCGAGGTTCCGCGAGTGGACATCATCGACCATCTGGCCGCCTGCGGCATCAAGGCCGAAGGCGAAAGACTGGCGGGCGAGCATATCGGCAAGATGGACATGCTGCTGTCGCGCCTGTGCGACCTTGGCGCCGATCTGGTGGTCATGGGCGCCCATGGTCAGTACGGCCTGCTCCAAAAGCGCGGCAGCGGGACCAAATATGTACTGGCCCATATGACCATCCCGGTCTTGATGTCTAACTGATAGCGCGGCCCGATGGGTCGCTGTGAAAGCCAAGCCGTTTCGCGTGTAATACCACGTCTCGATGAGAAGAACTCAGCTAGAGCAGCGTGCGTCAAATATAACACACGCTGCTCTAGCTTTATGTTTGCCCCTCTGCCTAAGCACGGCCTCCGGCCGCTTGGCCGCCGCCTCAATGGCGGCTGATCGCAGCGTGCGCCAGATTTAGCGCACGCTGCTCTAGACGTGGTCGGTCGCAAAGCGACCGCGCGCGTCAGGGCTTCCCGCCATTACCAGGGTTCTTGCCATGCTCCGAGAGCAATGATGCACTGAAGATGGTGCAATAATCACCATAGGGGCATTCGCGCAGACGAGGACAGGCGAGCGTCTTGCGGGTGAATCCAATCAGGGCGTCCCCATCATCTGCCTCGATGATCTTACGCCCCATGTCCGATACAAGTCGGATATTGCATGTTTCGGTTCCGAGCGTCATGGACGCCTCACCACTCGTATTGGTCTGGACAAGCCCGGACCATAACCCATCACCCAAGAGGCGAATATCGAATTCACCTATGTCATTGGTCTGGATTATACGCGCATTCCGATAAAAAAGGAATAACTACTTATATTGCGCTAATTAAAGGCATTAACACCAATATTGCGGAATTATTTCTTTTAATTTATCTAAAATTTTACGGGGTTTGTGGATGCCCTATTCGATCCACTCGCCCTTATAGACCCCCCAGATCTCGTCACGCC
>JAYTWE010000510.1:0-12350 GCA_043744055.1 Magnetospirillum sp. | reverse complement strand
GGCGTGACGCACCGCTTCTGGGTCATGGCGCATCTCGGCTAATTCGTGCCGGGCCTGAGCGCCCGCAGCGGCAGAAGCCTTGATCGCGGGCTTGGCGGTTGGCTTTTTCGCAGCCGTGGGTTTCTTGGCGGCGGCGGGAGTAACGGGAGTGACCGGAGCGGCGGGCTCTTCGACGGCAACCGGTTTGGATTCATCTTCCGAAATGGTCATGATTCCCCCCTAACGTTTTTGTTGCAGGGAAGTCTACCCTGCTATGGCTTTTCCATCCAGGCTTGCAACATCAGGGCGTGCCAGATTTCGGTCTGCCAGTTCTTGGCCCCCGAACGATGTTCGCTCCAACATTGGGCCACCAGCGAGGCGTTGAGCCAACCCTGACGGCGCAGCCGATCTTCGGCGAGCAGGTCATCGGCCCAATCGCGCAAGCGCCCGGTCAGCCAGCGGCGCAGCGGCACCTCGAATCCCATCTTGGGCCGATCCACCAGGGCGCGGGGGACGTGGCGGTAGAGCAGATTGCGCAGGACGACTTTGCCGGTTCCGCCTTGGATCTTCATGCTCGTCGGCAGGCTCCAGGCGAATTCCGCGATGGCGGGGTCTAAGAACGGCAGCCGTGCTTCCAGCGAGGCGGCCATGGTGGCGCGGTCGGTTTTCACGCACAGATCGTCAGGCAGATAGCCCAAGACATCCAGCACCATGGTGGCGAGAGCAGGGTCGCTGGCGGCGGGTGTCGGAGCGTTGAACAAGGTGGCGGCGGATTGTGAGCCCGGTACGGTGTCGGGCATGCCGCGCCACCGGGAATAGTGCAGCCCCAGGAGCTGGGCCAGGCTTTCGGCTCCCAGCCGTTCGGCGCTGCGGCCCAGGCGATAGCCGGGATGGCTGCGTCGTTTCGAGACCCGTCCGGTCAGCTCGCCCAGACTCTCTGCGGGACCGGCCATCAACCGCGCCCCCATGGCGCCCAGGGAACGGAGCGGACGGGGAAGGCGGTTCAGGCTGTCCCAGTCCTTTGGAATGGAGCGATAGATGCCGTAGCCGCCGAACAGTTCATCGGCTCCATCACCTGACAGAGCCACGGTCACCTGACGGCGGGTCACCTGGGCCAGCAGGGCGGTGGGCAGGGCGGCGCTGTCGGCAAAGGGCTCGTCGTAGATTTCGGGGAGGCGAGGCACCAGATCCAAAGCCTCGGAATCGGAAATCCTGACCTCGGTATGGATGGTGCCCAGATATTCGGCGACCGCCCGTGCGTGGGGGCTTTCATCCAGACCGGACTGATCGAAGCCGATGGTGAAGCTGTGGACCGGGGTGGTGGACAATTGGCGCATCAGGGCGGCGGTGATGGACGAATCCACTCCGCCCGACAAGAACAACCCGACGGGGACATCGGCTTGCATGCGCAACGATACGGAATTGCGCAGCAAATCCTCCAGCCGGTCCACCGCCTGTTCCGCCGTGCCGGTGAAGCTTGCTTCCACCGCGCGGGCGCGATCCGCCGCCGACCAATAGCGGGAGATACTCAGCTCGCCCGCTTTCACGCGCATAACCATGCCGGGTTCCAGCTTGCGGGCTTTGGCGTAAATGGTGTGCGGCGCCGGAATCCAGCCCAGCCGCATGAACAGTCCCATGGCATCGCGGTCCAGGGTCTTGTCCCATCTGGGATGGGCGGCCAGGGATTTCAGCTCGGAGCCGAAGAGAAGTGATCCGCCAGCCTCGGCCCAATACAGCGGTTTCTCCCCAAAGCGGTCGCGGGCGAGATACAAAATACGCTCGGCCCGATCCCAGAGGGCGAGGGCGAACATACCGTCGAATTGTGCCAATGCGGCTTCGACCCCCCAGGCGGCGACGGCTTCCAGCAGGATTTCCGTATCGGAATGGCCGCGCCAGACGATGGCGGGATCAAGCCGGGCCTTGATGGCGGCATGATTGTAGATTTCGCCATTAAAGCTGATGACCCAGCGCCCGTCATGGGAATGCATGGGCTGATGACCTTGGGGGCTCAGGTCCAAAATGGCGAGGCGGCGAAAGCCCAGGGCGATTCCAGCCTGATCATCGACCCAAACTCCATCATCATCCGGGCCGCGATGGATCAGGGTGGCGGCCATGGCGCGAACGACGGAATCGCGGTCGGGGGTGGTGGAGGCAAGATCGAGAAATCCGGCGAAGCCGCACATGGAAGACGGTGTCCTGATGCTGTTCAGCCAGAGGGTAACGGCCCGAAGAGCAAGCGGCTAGAGCGTTATTCGATGTTTAAGAGCGCGATTCGGTGCGATTGAAAGACGTCCGAGGCTTCTGCTTGGACCATTCCGGCCGCAACGCGCTTTGTCCTGGCTTGGCGGGGGCCAGCGGGGGGCGGATGTATAAGCTGACCAATTCCATATAGGGCAAGGCTGGCAGCAGGGTTCGGGAAACTTCACAAATCAACCCGGTGGCGGTCACCGGAACCGGGATGTCGAAGTCATGGCCGATCAGAACGCGGCCATGGGTCACCCGGAACAGGCCGCGCCCCAGATGCTCGTTCGCGGCTTCGACAATGCGGATCAGCCCGATGCGGGCGGCTGGAGATTCCGCCGAGAACGGCATGGGGCCGAGATCACCCACCAACCGAAGGCACGCCATGCCTGCTGTCTGATTCAACTGGCCGACAAAGCGGATGTCGCGGAAATCGAAATCGAATTTGATCAGGCCATCGCCCACGGTCCGCGCCTGGCCGTTTTCATCGGTCCAAACCGTCTGAATATCCATGGGCAGAGCCTTCCCGCCCAAAGTGAATGATTTGCTCTTTGACATTCTCGCCGTCTAAATGAGGTTCACGAACCGATTATCATGACTATCATGTCGCGGTTCGGGATGAAATTCCAAAAGACCGGCTGTATAAGGTCTTATGTTTTATGGTCGCCGATGGGGTGGCCCGGTTCGGAGAACGTCGCGTGCAGGCTCACGAAATCTCGTTGACCAAGTATTTGTGGTTCCCCATCAACCGCGAAGGCTGGCCCTTCGTGGGGCTGTTCGCCGTGGTGGCGCTGTTGTTGGGGCAGCTCTGGGCGCCTTTGGGATGGTTGGGATTCGTCCTGACCTGCTGGTGCGCCTGGTTCTTCCGTGACCCCGATCGGGTGACGCCGGTGCGTGATGGACTGGTCATCAGCCCGGCCGATGGCGTGGTTCAAATGATCGGCATGGCCCAGCCTCCGGCGGAGCTGGAGATGGGGACCGAGCCGCTGATGCGGATTTCGGTGTTCATGAGCGTGTTTTCCGTCCACATCAATCGGGTTCCGGTGGATGGCACGGTGGTCAAGACCGCCTATCAGCCCGGTAAATTCCTGGATGCCTCGCTCGATAAGGCCAGCGCCGACAACGAGCGCATGTCCATTCGCATGAAGCGGAGCGATGGCCGTGAAGTGGCCTTCGTCCAAATCGCCGGTCTGGTGGCGCGTCGCATCAAATGCGATCTGAAGGATGGCCAGGAGGTCAAGGCGGGGAACCGATTCGGCCTGATCCGCTTTGGATCACGGGTGGATGTGTATCTGCCCGCCGGAGTGGAGCCGATGGTCTGTCTGGGGCAAAACACCATTGCCGGAGAAAGCATCCTGGCCGATCTGGCTTCGGTGGAACCGGCGCGGCTGGGTGAGGTGCGCTGATGTTCCGACCCAGACGGGGGCCTCGCATTCCCGGCTTGTCCATTAACAAGCTGATTCCCAATATCTTGACATTGCTGGCGCTGTGCGCCGGGCTGACCTCCATTCGCTTCGCCATGCACGACATGTGGAAGGAAGCGGTGGTTTCCACCGTGCTGGCGGCTGTTTTGGATGGATTGGACGGTCGTGTCGCCCGGTTGCTGCATGGAACGTCCAAATTCGGGGCCGAGCTTGACTCCTTGTCGGACTTCGTCAGCTTCGGCGTCGCGCCCGCCATGGTTTTGTATTTCTGGACCATGCGGAGCGCCGGTGGCTATGGCTGGGCCTTGGTTCTGCTGTTCTCGGTCTGTTGCGCGCTCCGTCTGGCCCGGTTCAACACCATGATCGGCGAGCCGGATCTGCCCCCTTACGCCTACAACTTCTTTACCGGAGTTCCCGCCCCGGCCGGGGCTGGCATGGTGTTGTTGCCCATGGCGTTGACCATCCATTTCGGGGGGGGATTTTTTGACCGCCCCTTGGTGGTGGCCCTGTTCCTGCTGGGCGTATCTTTCTTGATGGTCAGTAAAATCCCGACCTTCTCGTTCAAGAAGGTCCGCATCCCTCATAAATGGGTGCTGCCAATTTTGCTGGTGGTGGGATTGCTGGCCGCTTTCATGGTGACCGAGCCCTGGCTGACTCTGTCTTTGCTGGGAATCGGCTATACGGTCTCGATCCCTTTCGCGGTGCGGTCGTTTCAGCGGCTGAAGAATCAGGCGGATCGAGCCGTATCCGAACCGCCTTTGGTCGAGCAGCCATAAGCGGAACGGCATAGGAGCAAGGCCACACTGTTGCAATGCGGCAACAGTGTGCGGAGAATGGCATGGGAGAAGTCCCCCCGACCTTGTGGTGACGTCTGCGGAGGTCTAAATAGGGGGCTAGATTTATTCGTGCCATTCCCGTGAAGGATTTCGTTCCATGCGCAGCTTCAAGACCCTCCTCGCCGCCGCCGTGATCGCCGCCGTGCCGGCCATCGCTCAGGCAGAGTGGTATGTGGGCGCCGATGCCGGCGCTCAGTGGCTTCAAGATTCCAAGAACAGCGGCAGCGGCATCAGCCACAAAAGCTCCAATGACACCGGCTGGTTGACCCAGGGTGAAGTGGGTTACGCGTTCGGCCCCTGGCGGGTTGAAGGCGAAATCAGCTATCGCTCCAGCGGTATCGACAAGGTCGGCGGCGCCAATGGTTCCGGTGACATTTCGGCCCTGGGCACCATGGTCAACGGTATCTACGAATTCCTGCCTCAGTCCCAGTGGCACCCCTTCGTCGGTCTCGGTATCGGTGCGGCTCGCCTGGACACCGGCACCGTCAAGAAGAACAACGTCAACACCTATAAGGGTGAAGACTGGCAGTTCGCTTATCAGGGCTTTGCCGGTGTGGGCTATGACGTAACCAAGAATGTGGAACTGAAGGGTCAGTATCGCTACTTCTCCACTCTGGATTACGAGACCAAGGCCACGGCCAACAACACCAAGCTGACCAGCGAATATCGCGATCATGCCGTTCTGTTCGGCGTAACCTACAAGTTCAACGCTCCCGCCGCTGCCCCGGCTCCGGCCCCCATGCCGGTTGCCGCTCCGGCTCCGGCCCCGGCTCCCAAGGCCATGCCGCAGGTGGCCAAGAATTTCATCGTGTTCTTCGACTTTGATAAAGCCGCCATCACTCCCGAAGCCAATCGCGTGATCCAGCAGGCCGCGACTGCCGTCAAGTCGTCCGGTGGCGCCCGCATTGACCTCAGCGGTCACACTGATCTGTCCGGCTCGGACAAGTACAATCAGGCTCTGTCCCAGAAGCGCGCCGAAGCCGTGAAGGCCCAGCTGATCGCCCAGGGTGTTCCCGCCGGTCAGATCGTGACCGTCGCCAAGGGCAAGACTTCGCCCATGGTCGCCACTCCCGATGGCGTGCGCGAGCCGCAGAACCGTCGCGTCGAGATCGTGCTGCCCTAATCCGGCTCTGTCACGACCAGAAGACGAGGGCTCGGCCGATAAGGCCGGGCCTTTTTCTTTTTGACCTGCGGGACGCGGGCTGCTTCTCTGGATCGGCCTAGACCGTTTCGCGTTTACACGCGAACGGCCTAGCTTTGCCTGAGGCGGAAAAAGCTCCGCTTTTTCAGGGCTCAAGCGCCGCTCGGGCTAACGAGCGTGATTCAATGGGATTGAAAGACGCTCTAAGATTAAGGAGTTTGCCATGCTGTCCGACTGCCTCTCCGGTCTTAAGGTTCTCGACCTGTCCATGTATATCCCCGGCCCGCTGGCCACCATGTGGCTGAGTGATCTGGGGGCTGAAGTGGTCAAGGTGGAAGGCCCCGCCGGTGATCCCATGCGGGTCATGGGGCCGGTGGACGAGGATGGAACCACCGCCTTTTACAAACAGGCTAATCGGAATAAGACCGTGGTCAGTCTTGACCTCAAGAGCGAGACCGGGAAGCGGCTATTCGCCAATATGCTGGAACGGGCCGATGTGCTGTTGGATGGATTCCGTCCGGGTGTGTTGAACCGCCTGGGTTTCGGCGATGCCCGCCTGACGGAACTCAATCCCCGGCTGATTACCTGCCGCCTGTCCGGTTATGGCGGCACCGGCCCCTTTGCCGAACGCGCCGGTCACGATGTCACCTATCTGGCCGTCACCGGCATTCTGGCTTCCAGCGGTCCGGCGGAACGGCCCGTCATGACCTTCCCGCCTCTGGCCGATCATGCGGGGGCTATGCTGGCGGTCAATGCCATCCTGGCCGCCTTGCTGCGGCGCTCCACCACCGGGAAGGGAGCCATGATCGACGTCAGTCTGGCCGAAGCCGCTTTATCTTGGTCCGGCGGTCTGCTGACCATGGCCCAGCGTTGGGGCAATCCCCTGCGGGAAGGCGATCTTATCAATGGCGGAGCCGCCCATTACCGGGTGTACCGCACCAAGGATGGCCGCTTTGCCGCCATCGCCGCCTTGGAAGACAAATTCTGGCGCTCGTTCTGCGAGGCCGTCGGCCATACCGAGTGGATTCACCGCCATGACGAGCCTTTGCCCCAAAATGCGCTGATTGCTGATATGGAGGCTTTGTTCGCCGGGCGGACCCTGGCGGAATGGACGGCGCTGCTGGAACCGGCCGATTGCACGTTCGAACCGGTCTTGGAGCCCTCGGAAGTGCCCGATCACCCTCATCACAAGGCGCGCGGCTTTGTTCATAAGGCCGATGACGGCATCGTCGATGTGCTGTTGCCGATCATGATGGAGGGCGCTCGGGTGCGGCTGCGTCGTCCGTTATCCGAGCAATCCGCCGAGGCGGTGTTGGCGGGATGGCGTTGAATCTTCCTGTCCATGGCGGTGATTTGGCGGCGGCCGAGGCTTTGTGGGGAAAGCCCGCCGAAGGCTGGCTTGACCTGTCCACCGGCATCAATCCCTGGCCTTATCCGATCTTCGACATCGCGGCGGCGGTGTGGCACCGTTTGCCCGGAGCGGCGGAGGAAAACGCGCTGTTGGATGTTGCATCCCGGCGTTGGAATATTCCCAGCCGCGTGAACATCGTCGCGGCACCGGGAAGTCAGCCGTTGATCCAGGCGGTTCCTCGCTTGATCCCGCCGGGGCGGGTGGCGGTGCTCGGCCCCACATATGGCGAGCATGCCCGCGCCTGGGAGGCTGCCGGTCACGACGTTGCCGTGGTGAGCGATCTGGCTTCGGCCCGCACGGCGGATGCGGTGGTGGTGGTCAATCCCAACAATCCCGACGGCCGGGTCATTGCTCCTGATTCCCTGATTGCCGCCGCGCAAGTCCTGGCGGCCAAGGGGGGATTGCTGGTGGTGGATGAGGCCTTTGCTGATACCATTCCCGCTGTTTCGGTGGCGAGTCGTGTCTGCCCCGGTCTGGTGGTTTTGCGCTCATTCGGGAAGTTCTATGGTCTGGCGGGGCTGCGGCTGGGCTTTGCCGTGGCAATGCCGGATTTGGCGGCGCGTCTGGCGGCCATGATGGGGCCGTGGGCGGTTTCGGGACCTGCTTTGGCGGTCGGGGCCAAGGCCCTTGCCGATGATGCTTGGTCCGAGGCTATGCGTGCCCGCCTCCGAGCGGCTTCGGTGGAGCTGGGGGCGGTTCTGACTCGTCGCGGTTTCGAAATTGTGGGCGGTGCCGACCTGTTCTTGTTGGGGCGCCATGCCGAAGCGGCAGGGCTTTACCAGCATCTTGGCCGCACCGGCATTTTGGTCAGGGCTTTTGCCGACCGGCCTGACCTGTTGCGATTCGGTCTGCCTGGATGTGCGAGCGAGCTGGAGCGGCTGGATGTTGCCTTGGGCTCTTTCAACCAAGGTGCTTGCCGTGGATAAGTCTGGATTTCCTGCCGCCACACTGATGACAGGGCTTAAGTTCCAAGCTAGTATCCCGACGCGGCGGGCCGTCCCGGCACCGCTTGACGGACCCGCAATATGGTAACCAGTCTTCCTAACCTTTTGACCCTGTCGCGGATTGTCGTGATCCCGCTGGTGGTCGGCCTGTTTTACGTGGACGGCGACATGGCGCGCTGGGTGGCCTGCTGGCTGTTCGTCGCCGCTGCCATCACCGATTGGTTCGACGGTTATGTGGCGCGATCCATGAATCTGGTCTCTACCTTCGGCCGCTTTCTCGATCCCATTGCCGACAAGTTGTTGGTGGTTGCCGTCATTTTCATGCTGGCTGCCTTTGATCGGGTTTCCCAGGTCTCGTTCCTGCCCGCCCTGGTGATCGTCTTGCGCGAGATCCTGGTCTCGGGGCTGCGGGAGTTCCTGGCCGAGGTCCGTGTCGGCATGCCGGTCAGCCGCTTGGCCAAATGGAAGACCGGCATTCAGATGGTGGCTATTCCGGTTTTGCTGGTGGGCGATGCCGCCACTTTCATGCCCACCCGCCAGATCGGGGAAGTGGGTCTGTGGCTGGCCGCCATTTTGACCATGATTACCGGCTGGGATTACCTGCAATCGGGTCTGCGCCATATTCGCTCCACTCCGAGGCCTCAATGAACGTGTTTGGCGTTGCCGGGCGGTCCGGCAGCGGCAAGACCACCTTGTTGACCCGGTTGATCCCCTGGTTGAAATCTCAGGGGCTCACCATCTCTACCGTCAAACAGGCGCAAGAGGCCTTTGACGTGGATAAGCCGGGTAAGGATTCGTATCAGCATCGCGAGGCCGGTGCGCGCGAAGTGATGATCGCTTCGGCCAAGCGCTGGGTGCTGATGCATGAATATGGGGATCAGGCGGAATTCTCCATGGACCAGCTGCTGGCCCGGATGAGCCCGGTGGATCTGGTTCTGGTGGAAGGCTTTCGCCGCTGGCCCCATGAACGGCTGGAAGTCTGGCGTGCTGCCGCTGGAAAGCCTCCCTTCTTTCCCGAAGATCCTCTGGTGGTCGCCATGGCCAGTGATGCTCCGGTGCCCGGTTGCGATCTGCCATTCCTGGATCTGGGAGATGTGGAGGCTATCGGTCGCTTCATTCTGAAAAGGATCGGGCGATGACCGGCCGTTTCGATGTGGATGGCGGGGCGGATGGTGGGTTGATGACCATCGCTCAGGCATTGGCTCGGCTGGAGGCTCGGTTGTCTCCCGCCGTGGGCACTCAAGTTCTGCCGTTGCGCCAAGGCTTGTTCCGCATCCTGGCCGAAGATGTGGTCGCGGGAATCAGTGTGCCGCCCCATGACAATTCCGCCATGGATGGCTGGGCTTTCCGCCATGCCGATCTGTCCGGGGACGGAAGGTTGCCGGTGGTGGGGCGGGTTGCCGCCGGTCATCCGTTTGACGGCGAGCTGCCTGTGGGGGGGGCGGTGCGCATCTTCACCGGCGCTCCCATGCCCAAAGGCGCCGACACCGTCGCTATGCAGGAGGAGTGCCGGGAAGAGGACGGTTCCGTCATTCTTCCCACTCGCCTGAAGCGTGGCGATAACGCCCGCGAGGCTGGCGAGGATATCACCAAGGGCAGTGTGGTTCTGCGGGCCGGTTGCCGCTTGCGCCCCCAGGAATTGGGAATCGCCGCCGCCATCGGCCGAACCGAGCTGGATGTTTATCGTCCGCTGCGGGCTGCTGTTTTTTCCACCGGGGACGAGATCCGCGATCCGGGCAATGGCTTGCCGCCCGGCTGTATCTACGACACCAATCGCTATACCGCCGGAGCTTTGTTGCAGAGCCTGGGGGCCGAAATCACCGATCTGGGCATTCTGCCCGACAAGCGCGAGATTATTCAGGCGGCGTTGCAAGACGCTGCCGCCGGTCACGACCTGATCTTGACCTCGGGCGGTGTTTCGGTGGGGGACGAGGACCACGTGAAGCCCGCTGTCATGGCTTTGGGCTCGCTGGACTTCTGGCGTCTTGCCATCAAACCCGGCCGCCCGGTGGCCTTGGGCGAAGTGGTGGGAATCCCGTTCATCGGTCTGCCCGGCAATCCGGTGGCGGTGATGGTGACGTTCATGCTCATCGCCCGGCCCATGGTGCTGCGGCTGATGGGGGCAAGTCATGTGGACCTGACCCGTTTCCCGGTGGAGGCGGGCTTCGCCTTCAAGCACAAGCCTGGCCGCCGTGAATTCCTGCGCGCTCGGCTTGCCCATTCCGACGGGCGGTTGGTGGCGGTCAAATCCCCCTCCGACGGATCGGGTGTTCTGACCTCCATGACCTGGTCGGACGGACTGGTGGATATCTGCGAGGATATGGGTGATATCGCGCCGGGCGATATGGTCGGTTTCGTGCCCTATTCGGAGATGCTGCGATGAAAGTCTTGTACTTCGCCTGGCTGAAGTCAAAGACCGGTATCGGCGAGGAGAGTGTTCAGCCTCCATCTGGAACCCATACGGTGGGACAGCTGATCGAGCATCTGAAGACCTTGTCATCCGGTCATGCGGCAGCCTTCGAGACCCTGTCGGTGGTGCGGGTGGCGGTGAATCAGGATTACGGCGGGCTCGACACTCCGGTTAAGGCGGGCGACGAGGTCGCGTTTTTCCCCCCCGTCACGGGAGGGTGATGTGACCATCCGGGTCCAGCGCGAGGATTTCGACCCCGGCGTGGAGTTGGGTCGCTTCTCTTCGGGTAAGACCAATGTGGGCGGCATCTGCCTGTTTGTCGGGCTGGTGCGTGACTATATGGGCCACGATTCCGCTACGGGAACCGAAGTCAGGGCCATGACCCTGGAACACTATCCCGGCATGACCGAGCGTCAGTTGGAGGCTATCGAAGCCGAGGCGCGCAAGCGTTGGCCGCTGGAAGACGCCTTGGTGATTCATCGTTACGGCACGCTGGAGCCGGGCGAGCGCATTGTGCTGGTGGCTGCCTCTTCGGCCCATCGCGATGCCGCTTTCGAGGCTTGCCGCTTTCTGATCGACTGGCTGAAGACCAAGGCCCCGTTCTGGAAAGTGGAGCACACCCCCGATGGCGATACCTGGGTGGATGCCAAGGACTCCGACAATCAGGCCGCGGATCGTTGGGCTTAACTCAACAGCAGATCGCGGGCTTGATTGAGCCGTGACGCGATCCAGGTTGATCCACCGGCATCGGGGTGATTGGCCCGCATCAGACGGTGATACGCCTCCTTGATATCCTCTTCGGATGCGCCGGGCTTCAGCCCGAGAATCTCATAGGCTTGAGGGCGGGTGAGGGGGGAGCCCGGATCGGCTGCCGCCGCTTCGTCCGGTTTTTGTCCGGTCATGCGCTGGAAGCCCTGTCACAAGGAATGTAGGCGCATGGCGCGGGCAACCCAAGGCGATAATCCCGCCGCCACGGCGAACAGTCCCGCCAGCTTTCCCGTGGCGATCAAGATGATTCCGACCGCCACCAGCAATCCCAGGCCGCCCAGGATCAGGCCTTTTTTCACTTGATGGGGTTCTGCCTTGGAGAACCAGCGAAGCGCCAGCCACAAACCGATCAGTCCGGCAGCGACAAGGGCGAGGCGTAGGATCATGGAGGGCTATTCGATCTCGAAGCTGCGCGAGCTGTCGGTCAGTTCGAACAGGCGTTGAACATTGCCCACGGCACCGCGCAAAATCATCTTGGAGCCGTTTTCCAAGATGCTGTCCTTGGTCAGATGCAACATTCCAAGCCCGACGGAGTCAACTCTTGGCACTTTGGCCAGGTCAATGACCACCCGCGACGACTTGATTGCCTTGAGATCGCTGATGAGGCTTTCCATCTGATTGCTGGACGTGTAGTCGAGAACACCTTCCAGGGTCACCGTCAGGGTGTCATTCTGATGCGCGATAGCGATGTTCATCGGGGCCTCTTGGTTGGCGTCAGTGCGACTGGCCGAAATTGTGCGCTGCACTCTAGCATAGAGCAAGCCTTTGTGCTGCGATTTGGTGACAGATTCCTGATGCCGGGTTAAAATAAAAGAACAATTGCTCGTTAGTGGGAGCCCGTATGTCCGTTCTGTTATGGCAGCCGCCTGAAGCTCGAATCTCAGCGTCCAATCTGACCGCCTTCATCAAGACCGCCAATCAGCGGTTTGGAGCGGAAACAGACGATTATCCGTCGCTGTGGCAGTGGTCGGTGGCCTCGCCATCCTCATTCTGGCGTCTGGTCTGGACTGATGCGGGTATTATCGGTGACGGGCCTGGCGCGGTTGTGGTGGACGATATCCGCAAGATGCCGGGAGCCAAGTGGTTCCCCGAAGCCCGGCTGAACTTCGCCGAGAATCTGCTGCGGCGGTGTGATGATGGCGATGCCTTGGTGTTCTGGGGCGAGGAGCAGGTCAAGCGCAGGCTGTCCTTCGCCG
>JAYTWE010000509.1:0-4417 GCA_043744055.1 Magnetospirillum sp. | reverse complement strand
CCGCCGCCCCCACACCTCCCAGGTCACCGTCTTGGCATCAAGGGTGCCAGAATTATTGGCGTAGTAGAGGCCGTTGGTGAACACCACGTCGATGCCGATGTGATGGGCGGTGGTGGCGGCGGGATTGGCGACGAAGGGGCCGACCCAGCCGGTTTCGCCATTGGTCAGCTGGTTGGGGCCTTTCAGCTCCTGGCCCGCCACCTCGACGGCGGTGACCACCCAGGCATCCATCAGGGTGACGGCGGCGCCGGGCGGAACGACCTGATATTGAACCTCCTCGAACGAGGCCAGCGGGGTGTCGTCGATCATCAGGGCATCGAGCCGGTATTGCCCCACTCCGATGCAGTGAAGCTGGAACAGGTATTGCTCCCCGGCCAGGTATTCCTGGTAGGGCGTGGCGGCGAGATCGAACACCACCTTGTGACGGCCGAATATCTCGGGAATCGGCTGGCCGAGGCGGGCCTGATTGCCCGAGGCAGTCAGGCTGTAGGTGGGCGACGGCGCCACTCCGCCACCGCCGCCCCAATTGAGTGATGGCGTGGCGGGACTGGGGGCCGAAACCAGGGCGCCCACCGCCATCATGCCCACCGAGGCGATGGCCGCAGTCGAAATGGCGCCCACCGTGGCGATCCCGGCGGCGCTGGTGACACCCAAGGAGGAGGCCAGCATCGGCCCGACATAGTACTGGCCCAGCACCATGGCCACGACCATCACCGCCACCATCAGCACGGTGGTCAGCGGGTTCTTGCCGCCGCCGCCCCCACCGCCGCCCAGCGGCTGGGCGACGAAGGCGACGATGTCGTCGTGATCGATGATTGTCCCGGCCCAATGGCGACGCAGCAGCGGGCGGCCATTCCTCAGGCAGATGGTGGGCACCGGGAATTCGGTGATTCCACGGCCATCCAGGAAGGAACGGATGGTCAGGGGTTCGAAGACCTCCACCACCTGCAGGGAGCGCAGCGGATTGAAGGCATCCGCCACCAGGGTGACGCGCGCCCTCATGATGCGGTTCCCCGGTGACGGTAGACCGCGTCGATCCGCCAGCCATTGGCGGCCAGATCACGCCGGGACTGGCACACCACCCCCGATCCGGCGGCACAGTGCAGCACTCGTCCGCCGTCGGCCTCCAGCCATATCCCCACATGGATAGGATAGCGGGCGGTGCGCATCATCACCCCGTCGCCCTCCCGATAGGCGGTCACCGGGTGCCAGTGAGATCGCTCCCCGTGATCGCGGAACAGCCGCGCCAGCACCAGCAGGTCGTCGGCATAGGGCACCGCCGGAGTCTCGACCCCGAAATGGGCCTGCTGGACGTGGCGGAAGAAGCTCCAGCAGTTCCAGACCTCCGGACCCTGGCCGTGCTTCGACCAGGGCTGGCCGATATAGGGCGTGGCCCAGTGGGACATGGATTGGCTCCGATGCAGTAGGGCGCTGCCCTACACCCGCCAAGGGCCGCGAGGCCCTTGGAACCCGTGGGATTAATTGAGGAATGGGATTCCAAAGGGCCGAGGCCCTTTGGTGGGCACGGGCAAAGCCCGCAAACCTTCAGGTCAACCGCCCAGCCCCGGAAAGCAGCGCTGGGTATAGGTGTGCCAGGGGAAGGCCTTGTTGCCGATCTGGGACATCTGGGCCCGCGCGGTGATCTGGGTGGCGGTGCAGCTGACATGGACCAGGGTCATGGTCAGCGGCGGGTCCATCTGGGGGCCGTCGAGATCGATGTCGAGATAGGGGCGATAGGTGACCTCGACACGGACCAGGGAGGTGGCGGCGGCTTCCAGCGGCTCCATCAACTCGCGGCCGACATTGTCCATGGTGACGGTGAGTTCCGGCACCGGGGCGGAACTGACCTCGGGTAATTGGAAATCGAAGGCCAACGCGATGAAGGCCGCCATCTGGCCAGCGTTGACGGGAGCGTCGGATTCGAGGCGGGCCACCAGACCGACCCGGCTGCGGGCCTCCGACGTCATGGCGTCGAGCACCGTTGCGACCTCGGCGCCGCCGCGTTCGCGCCAGGTCACTTCGTCCTCGTAATTGCGCACCACCCGGACGGCGGTGGGATTGCCGTTATCATCCATGAAGGCGGGATGGCGCAGTTCCATGGTGTGGAGCGGAATGGCGTTGGACGGGCACGAGGCATAGGCCTCGCGGATCGCCTCTTCGAGAGCGGGATCGGGCATGATTACCGGAGAGGCTCGATGTCGGCGATGGCCGTGCCGGTCAGATGGGCCATGGCGCCCGACAAGATCGCCGCGTGGAAGGTGAAGCTGTTGCGGCAGGTAGCGTCCCAGTCGTCGCCCTCGGCATACATGCAGGCCCCCTGGCACAGATGGACCACCGGGCAGGCCATGCAGCCGGGTCGATGGCTGAAATGCGTGGCGGTGTCGAGACGAACACCGTCCATGGCGGAGACGTGGCCGATCCGCATTTCCCGTTCCGGGGTGTTCTGGCAAGTCAGCACGTTGCCCTTCAAATCCACTGCGATCTGGTGATGGCGGTCCATGCCGCATCGCTGCCCCACCGAAGACAGCGGCCGCCGACTGGCCAGCGACAGGTGGAAATCCCGGACCTTCTGGGCGATGGTGATGTTGCGCAAGGCCTCGCCACTGATCATTTCGTCCAGCAGCGACAGGCGGATGGCCTCGTGGTCCAAATCCGTCAAGGGAGAGGTCTGGCCACCATCGACCTGCACCAAGCCCTCGGTGGAGAGGACGATCTCCTCCACGCCAAGGGCCTTTTCCAGATGACGGCGGATGCCCCCCAGGCGGTGATTGCCGGGGGTGAGGACGCAGTTGAAATTGACGTGTTCGGGATGCTCGGCCACCAGCCAGCGGATGGCCTCCAGTGCATCGGGAACATCCAAAGGATCGAGGCCGCGCACGGATTTCTGGCCCGGACCATCATGGGAGATGGCCGGATGCAGCCCCATTTCCCGCGCCCACTTGGCGATCGCCAGGGTCAGCAGGGTGCCGTTGGTGATGACCAGCATGTTGGCCTTGGGGTGGCGGGCCCGCAGCCCGGTCACCAGAATCCGCAGCTTGCCCCAGTGCAGCAGCGGCTCACCGCCCCAAATCTCGATGCGCAAACGCTCGTCCGTGTCCGGCCGCCACCAGCCGTCGAGCCCGGCCAGGAACGCCTCGGCATCAACGGTACTGGTCTTCTCCTCCCAGTGCGTCACCTGCAGGCAATAGGAACAGGCCATGTTGCAGGCCAAGCCCATCTGGATCTTGAGGCGCTTGAACGGACCAGCCTTGTATCCGGGCGTGGCCGGAGAGACCAGAACGGACGGAGGTACGGCACAATCCGTCTCGACCTCGGCGAAGGGCTGGCCGTCGATAATCAGGCCCGAAGTCTCGGTGTCGTAGATGGCCGTCTTCGACGCGCGGTCAGGCCCCATCAGATGCAGGCGGAAAAGCATGGTCGCCTCCTCAGAAATCGAAGCTGGTGACGCCCGGATGGCGGATGCGCGCCCCCTCGATCCGCAGCAGATCGGCCCCGGTCAGGGCGTAGAGCAGCGTCGCCAGATAGACCAGGCCGTGGGAGAAGTTGTTGTCGCAGGACAGCGCGCGCTCCCGGCCCTCCATCATCATGCAGGCTCCGCCGCAGCTCAGCAGCGCCGGGCAGGAACTGCATTCCGGCCGGTGGTGCCACGAGGTGCTGTGGCCCAGCCGGATGGCGTCGAAGTCATGGACACTGCCGATCTTGTGGGTGGCCGGGCTGGTGTTGTGGCAGACGATGACATCGCCGCTGAGCGTCACCGCCAGATGCTCGGGATTGTCCATGTTACAGCCCTGCCCACGGGCACGGGCGGGCACCGATTTGGCAAACTGGTACAGCAGATGGCGGAGCGGCGCCGCCACGATGGCGTTGGCGAAGACGTAAGGAGTGCGGAACTCCCGGGCCAGGCTATGGCGCATCGCCGCGTATTCCTCTGGGGTGCCGGGCACCAGATGCAGCCCGGAATCCTTCGTGGGCGGGTATTTCAACCCGCTGCTGGAGACCTGTATCTCCGTGGTGCCCAGCCGGTCGAAGAAGTAGTGCAACAGGGCGATGGGGCTGTGGTGGGGCAGCGACATCACCGCGTGGAACTTGGCGAAGGTGCCGAACCGGGCGAACAGGGAGCGGATGGCGGCCAAACTTTCCGGATCGTCCAGCGGATCTTTTCCCAGCTGATGCTGTCCGGGGCCGTCATGCGAGACCGTCACCGAGATGCCCCCGAGACCGGCCAGCCAATCCACCTTGTCCATGTCCAGCAGCGATCCGTTGGTGGTCAGCCGCAGCTTGACCTCCGGCCACCGGCGGCGCAGTCCCTCCACCAGGGGATTGAGCTTGTGCCAATAGAGAAAAGGCTCTCCACCCCACAGCTCGACCACGGCGGGCGCGCCGGAGATCCATCCGTCCAGAGTCCCGAGGAACGCCG
>JAYTWE010000508.1:0-2301 GCA_043744055.1 Magnetospirillum sp. | reverse complement strand
GGATCGACCTGGGTGTAAAACGCAGTGACGCCAACCTGGTCGCGAGTGCCGTATCCAGAGATCAAGGCCCACGGCACCACCCCGCCGCCACCCGCACCTTCGATCTGGGTAACGCCCCCGGTGGCGCGCAATCGTCCACCGGCTTCCGGCAACATGTCGGCGCAGGCAATATCCACAAAACATAGCAAGAGGATCAACAGTGGCTTCATGCAGGCCTTTCCCCGCTTTTCATTTAAGATTCGACTTATTCGACCGCTATCTTGAGAGGCCAAGTATAACCAGATCATGCAGAAAACCTTTCTTGTCCTGTTGCTAAGCAGCGTGATGGCGGGCGCTCCCTGGGCGTTCGCGGATGACAGTCTTTACGACCGCATGGGCGGTGCACCGGTGGCCGCAAAAGTGGTGGACCAGTTGTACAGCATCCGCATCAATGACCAGTGGCGGCTGTGTTTTATCTGGCGTGACGGCGCCGCGCACCGCGTCGAAATCACGGACTATCACTGAGGGCATGACCATGCGCATCAAGACCCATCCCGGCGAAATCCTCCGCGAAGAATTCATGGTCCCGCTGGGACTATCGGCCAATGCCCTGGCAACAGCGTTGCGCGTGCCCGCCACCCGTATCGGTGAAATCATCAAGGAGAGCCGAGCCGTCACCGCCGACACCGCCCTACGGCTGAGCCGGTACTTCGGAACCACGCCGCAGTTCTGGCTGAACCTCCAGAGCGCCCATGACCTGTCCAAGGTTGAGGCCGAGACCGGCGAGAAGATCAGCCACGATGTGTCACCTCGGGCGGCATAGCCCTAAACAAGGGCCTTGATCGCGGCGCAGGATGGCGGAATTAAGTCCTGGGTGCCTAAGTTGCGCCCAAAACCATCGATGGGGTGATGGAGAATTGCGGCAGCACCAAGCCCCGTTCTCGGGCCAGATTGGCACCATTGCGTCGCCAGTCTGGCGACGACGCGGACATATCTCAGTGAGGGAATCATTACAAAAAATGGTGCCGGCTGCAGGAATCGAACCCGCGACCTGAAGTTTACAAAACTACTGCTCTACCAACTGAGCTAAGCCGGCCCTATTTCACGAACCCTACACACAAAAAATTTACCGTTCAATATCAAAGCGATACGCATCAAGCCCCTGATTGCGAATCAAGGGCTCACCCCGCCGAGCTAAACCGGCGCCGCAGGGAAGTTAACTGCCCCGAGCAAGTTCGTAAAGGGCCACGGCAGCAGCATTGGACACATTTAGGCTTTCCACCGCTCCGGTCATGGGGAGGCGGACCAGATGATCGCAATGCTCGCGCGTCAAACGTCGCAAGCCTTCGCCCTCGGCGCCGAGCACAATCACCACTTTACCCGATAGCTTGGTCTCGGCCAAAGTTTTAGGGGCGTCGGCCGTCAAGCCCGCGGCCCAAAATCCAGCGGCCTTCAAGTCATCAAGGGCACGAACAATATTGGTGACGCGAACCAGCGGCATGCGCTCCAAAGCCCCGGACGCGGCCTTTGCCAAGGCGCCGGTCTCTTCCGGGGCATGGCGGTCGGGGACCACGACAGCCATAGCGCCAAAGGCAGCCGCCGAGCGCAAAATAGCACCAACATTGTGAGGGTCCGTGACCTGATCCAACACCACGACAACGGCAGCGCTCAGATCCGCCGCAATGCGCCCCACATCCTCGACGCCAAGCGCCTCCAAAGGCTCGACCAAGACGGCCACCCCTTGATGGACCGAACCAAGGGTCAATAGCCGGTCAATCTCAACCCGCTCCAACACTTCCGCCGGAATGGGAAGTCGAACGCCATCAAAGCCTTTGACGGCCTCGGCCGTCGCAACCAAGCGCCGGAAGCGCCGGTCTGGATTGGCCAGGGCCGCCCCCACGGCATGGGTTCCATAGATCCAAAACGAGGCGCCGCCGCCGCCACGTGACGGTGGTCCGCGTTGATCGCTCCCCCGTCGAGAGCTGCGAGCTTCGGTACGCTTATCTGGCTTCTTCATGGGAACTCCTTTTCCGTCCTTCGTTTATCCCTCTCTTTTCAGATTGACAAGCTCCGACAAATTCCCATAGTACAGCCCTCCCGTCGCCACGGCTTTTTGGGCCGGATGACGGTGTGGAGGGGTGGCCGAGCGGTTAATGGCAGCAGACTGTAAATCTGCCGACGAAAGTCTACGTAGGTTCAAATCCTGCCCCCTCCACCATTCCCCCCCCCTTCGGGGGAGGGTGACGGAGAACGATTTTATCTAAGGTGAGCGCCAGACGGTGCGACCGTGCGAGACGAACTGGCGGGTGTAGCTCAATGGTA
>JAYTWE010000507.1:0-2063 GCA_043744055.1 Magnetospirillum sp. | reverse complement strand
TGTGTTGCAGCGGATTGATGACGTCGAGAACATCCCAAAACGACGGTGAATCGTCGTCCTCGGCAAACATATGCAAATTGCTTTTGTCGGACGCGGAAGAGTTCGCGATTTCCGAGGGTAACCGCGGCACGAGCGAGTCCGGCATACCGGATGGCTGTATGGATGAAGCGGCTGAGACGGACATGACTCACCTCGGGTTAAGACACAAGGACTTACGCAACCGCCATGCCAGTTTCATTTCATTGATTTTGCTTAGTTTTTTCTTGGGCACACCCGGCAAATACCGCTCCCCTGCCCATGGGCAAGGAAATATATGCCCAGCGGCATCGGCAATTGCCTCACCTTGGGTCCAAGGATAGGCTGTCACGACACTTGCCCATGGAGGATTGTTTGACGCGTCCCACTCTCGATGAGGTGCTGGCCAAGCATCGCGCCGGGATGCTGCCGCAAGCCGAGCGGCTTTACCTTGAACTGGTGGAGACCGAGCCGGACAATCCGGTTCTGTTCCATCTGCTGGGCGTTCTCGCCCACCAGACCGGCCGCAAGGAATTGGCAGTCGAGCGCATGAGCCGCGCCGTGGCCCTGAAACCCGACTTCCCCGAGCCTCACTATAATATGGGCTGCGTCCTTCACGAACTGGGCCGCCTGGACGAGGCGGTCGCCGCTTATGGCCGAACCATCGCGTTGCGGCCTGATTATGCTGATGCATTCGCCAATCTGGGTCTCGCCTTGCGCGATCAAGATCACATCATCGCAGCAATAAAGGCTTTGCAACGCGCCATTGCCCTTCGCCCCGATCATACCGAGGCTCTGTCCAATCTAGGCCTGATCCAGTTGAAGACCGGGCGCGTTGCCGAAGCCATTGCCCTTTTACGCCGTGCGGTGGCGTCCAATCCCCGCCATGTGAAGGCAAACGCCAATCTTGGCCTCGCCCTGGACGAAAACGGTGACATCGAGGCGGCTGCCGAGGCCCTGGAACGCGCCATGACGCTGGACCCGAACTTTACCGAACCCCTGGCCAATCTGGTCCATCTCCGCCGCAAGCTGTGCCGATGGGATCGTTTCGAAGCCGATAACACCTGTCTGCTGGATCAGGTCCGGCAGGGTGAGTTCCGTATTCCGCCGTTCATCGTCTTGCATGCGCAAGGCGCCGCCGCCGCCGACCATCTTGCCGCCGCCCGACGATGGGCCGCCGAGATCAAGCCCCCGGACGGCTTGATCTTTCAACATACGCCGCGCAGCGCGGATGAGAAAATTCATCTGGGCTATCTGTCGGTGGACCTCCGCAACCATCCGGTGGGCTTTCTGGTGGCCGAGCTGATGGAGCGCCACGACCGGTCCCGCTTCACCATCACCGCCTATTCCTATGGCGAAGACGATGGAAGCCCCATGCGGCGGCGGCTGGAAGCCGCTTTCGACCATTTCGTCGATCTGCGATCCATGGACGATGCCGCAGCGGCACACCGCATTCACGCCGATGGGGTTGATATCTTGGTCGATATCACCGGCTACACCACCGGGGCGCGAACCGCCATCCTGGCGGCGCGGCCGGCTCCCATTCAGGCCAGCTTCGCCGTGGGCTATCCCGGTACACTGGGGGCGGATTTCATCGACTATCTGATCGCCGATCCGGCGGTGGCCCCGTGGCAACAGCAGGAATTCTTCGCCGAACGCATTGTCCATCTGCCTCACAGCTATCTCCCCTTCGACACCCGCCGGACTCCTGGCGATCATCACCCGACCCGCGCCCAATGCGGCTTACCCGAGGACGGAGTGGTGTTCTGCTGCTTCCACAACGCGTTCAAGATCACCCCGCCTTTCTTCCAGATCTGGATGAGAGTGCTGAAGGCAGTGCCGGGAAGCGTCTTGTGGCTGCTGCAAACCACCCCCGCCACGGCGGATAATCTGCGCCGCGAAGCCAAGCTCCAAGGCGTCGATCCCCAACGGCTGATCTTCGCCGAGCGGGTGGGAGTCGAAGAGTATCTGGCGCGGCACCGGCTGGCCGATCTGTATCTGGATGTGCTGCCTTATAACGCCCATGGCTCGGCCTTGGATTGCCTGTG
>JAYTWE010000506.1:0-5444 GCA_043744055.1 Magnetospirillum sp. | reverse complement strand
GCGGTAATGCCCATCTTCTTGTGGTCATAGCCCTGACTGCCGCCCGAGGCGAAAGCATCGCCCAGCCAAAAGCCGCGCTCCAGCGAGATGGAATTGGCGATGTCCGAGAAGGTGGCGGTGCCCTTGTCGGCGGCCACCACCAGATAGGGATCGTCGCCGTCCTTGCGCACCGTGTCGGGAGGCGGCACCACGGCGGTTCCGGCCAGATTGTCGGTGATATCCAACAGGCCGCGCATCAGGGTCTTGTAGCACTCGATTCCCTCGGCCAGGAACGCCTCGCGCCCGCCGGAGGTGGGAGGTCTCTTCACCACGAAGCCGCCCTTGGCCCCCACCGGGACGATGACGGCGTTCTTCACCATCTGGGCTTTCATCAGACCGAGAATCTCGGTGCGGAAATCCTCGCGCCGGTCGGACCAGCGGATACCGCCACGGGCGACCTTGCCGCCGCGCAGATGGATGGCTTCCACCCGTGGGGAATAGACAAAGACCTCCACCATGGGGCGCGGCGCTGGCAAATCGTCCACCAGCCGGGAATCCAGCTTGAACGAGAAATAAGGCTTCGGCCCGCCACCCTCGGCCTTCTGGAAGAAGTTGGTGCGAAGGGTCGAGCGGATCAGATTGAGAAACCGCCGCAAGATACGGTCGTCATCGGCGCTGACCACCGCTTCCAGCCCAGCCAGCAACCGGGTTTCGCACAGAGCCGCATCGCCCGATCCTCCGCGGGGATCGAAGCTGGCAAGGAACAGCTCCACCAGGGATTTGGCCATGGCCGGATTACCGCACAAAGCCTGTTCCATATAGGTCTGGCTATACGTGGACCCGGCTTGACGCAGATATTTGGCGTAGGCGCGCAAGATCATCACCTCGCGCCAGGCCAGGCCCGCAGCCAGAACCAGCCGGTTAAAGCCGTCGCTTTCCGCCTCGCCCCGCCATACCGCCGCCAGGGCGTCTTGGAAGGATTCGCGCCGCTCGGCCACGTCCAGCGTGGAACCGTCGGCGCTTTCCACCTCAAAATCATGAATCCAGACCGCATCCACCGCTTCGGCGGCGGGTTGGATTTCATGGGGAAGTTCGGCGATCACCAACAGCCCCATGGCTTCCAGCATGGGGAGAACCCCGGACAAAGCCACCGGCGTTCCGGCACGGTAAAGCTTAAGCCGCCCCTGATGAGCCGACGCCGTCACCGGCCGATAGAGATTGAGCCCGATACCGCCCTTTGCCATGACCGCTTCAATACGGTCCACATCGGAAACGGCGGCCAAAACCGAGTGCCGCTCGCGGTAAGAGGCTGGGAAAGCGTGGGTCCAGCGCCGCGCCAAGGCCAGACCGGCAGCTTCGCCATGGGCCTGAATCAACGAAGCTTGCAAATGCTCGGCCCAGGTCCGGGCCGCTTCGGCGATACGGTTTTCCAGCGCCAGCGAATCCACCACCGGCACCGCGCCGGGTGTGGTTCTGATGATGAAGTGCAGCCGCGCCAGCGGTTGGTCCGCCACCTGGGTGTAGAAAGTATCCAGCACCCCGGCGAAGCTTTCTTCCAGCAGAGCGGTGATGGCAAGACGCAAGGGCGTGTCATAGCGGTCACGAGGCACGAAGACCAGGCAGGAGGCAAAGCGCTCGAACTCGTCCTTGCGCACGAACACCTCCACATGCTGGCGTTCCTGCAAATGCAAAATGCCGATGGACGTGTCGTACAACGCCTCTTCCGAACTTTGGAACAGCTCGTCGCGGGGATAGGTTTCCAAAATATTGGCCAAGGCCTTGGCGGCATGACCGGACGGAACGAAACCCGCCCTCTCCTCCACCCGATCAATCTTGCGCCGCAGCATGGGGATCTGAGCCGGTCGGTCGGTATAGGCCGACGAGGTAAACAGGCCCAAGAAGGCATGCATGCCCACCACCGCCCCATCGGGGCCGAACCGCTTCAGCCCGATGATATCCATGCGCACCGGACGATGCACGGTGGAGTGCCGTGCTGACTTGGTCACCAGCACCGGGTCGGGCCGCTTGAGAAAAGCGCGAAGCTCCACCGGCATGGCCGCCAGGGTGACGGTATCATCGAAGACATGGGCGTCGGCATGGCGCAGCACACCCAGCCCACCATCGGAATCGGCGGTGACCGAACCATCCTCGCCCAGGTCGAACCAGCGATAGCCCAAGAACGTGAAATGGTTGTCCGACAGCCAGGTGAGGAAGGCCAGGGTCTCTTGCTTTTCCTCGGCGGCCAGGGTGTCGGTGCCCTTCTCGAATTCGGCCACGGCTTTGGCTGTCCGCTCCAGCATGGGGCGCCAGTCGTCCACGGCAAGCCGCACCTCGGCCAGAGTCTCCAACAAATGCTGGGCCAAAGCATCGTGGGTCTCGGGCAATTGCCGGTCGATCTCGATATGCATGACCGATTCACGGGCGCCGCCGCCGTTATCCGCAACCTCCTCCAAAAGCCCCGCCTTATCGCGGCGGACTGAAATCACCGGATGGACCAGCAGGTGAATGCCGACATTGCGGCGCGACAGCTCCATAGCGACGGAATCCACCAGGAAGGGCATGTCGTCATTCACGATCTCGATCACCGTATGGCTGGAGACCCAGCCGTGACGATCGAGATCGGGATCGAATACCCGAAGGCTTGGCGCGTTCGGTTTTCTCTCGCGGATAAAGGTGAACAGCCCCAGCGCCGCCCCGAACACCAGATCAGGGTCCGATCGGGCCAGATCACTGACCGGAATTCCTGACGCATAGTGACGAATCAGCCTCTCGGCGCCGAAATCGGCAAAAGAGGGGGAAAGCTCCGTAAGGCGGTGATCGAGGAAAGCCGCGAAGTCCATGGTTCCCATCCCCCTTCGTCGATGCTTGAACTGCATCATTCCTTCAAAGGTGGGACTGTTCCCCTGATTCAACAAGTCATTAATAGTAACGAGCCATTACCTCGGTTCTTATGCCCCCGGTAATCGGCTATCCGTGCTTCGGCACGAATGGCGGAACCCGCCCGAACAGTGCCTCCAGCATAATCAACTCCTCGTCGGTGTGATTCAGAGCCCGTAACTCCTCCATGACCGGTCCATCCGGGCCGGAAAAGATATGGCGCGGAGTATCATGATGGTGGTTCTTGACCTCCTCGCTCAAATGCGGCGCGCCATTGGGCGTCATCACCGCATGTCCGTAGCAAACACAGATATTGGTTGAAGCGGAATCACTCTCCAGATAAGCCGCCGTTCCCCGGATACCGACATTGGCGAGCGGTGTTTTCAAGGTGATCTGTTTCGGGCCAAAAACTGAAAGGATGCGGCCGCTCTCCAGATTCAACTCACGGACCATGCCCCCTAAGGCCTGACCACGGCGATGGTCGATAATGGTGACTTGGCTATCCGCCCGGAGGAGAAACCCGTCATCGCCCACGACGAAGACCGCTTCGCTGTCAGGGCCGGTGAACACGCTATCGCCTGGAGTTACCGGAGTACCCACCTCGGCAGAAATCCCATTGATGAGAACGAGCCCCTTACGCTTATGAAGGATGCTGGCCGGTGACGAAGACGCGGTCGGCATGGCAAGGGACCGCCCTCCGCCACCCCACACCGTCCCCACGGCCCCCGCCGCGAGCAATCGGCGCAGCCAGAAGCGCCGGGGCTGATTGATTTCTTGCCGTATGGGCGTTACTCGGATTTTTCTCATTCGGCTTTATCCTGGATGGAGGGAATTGCCTTGGATTGAGAGGGCGTTAGTGCCGCAGGGCTGCGATGACGGCCTTGCCGTCATGGACCACCGTTGAACTGTCCATATAAAGCGGCGTCAAATCGCGAGTGGCGGGAACCAAGAGTATTCCCATCCGATCCTTGGAATAGTCGGTTTGCACCAGTCGCGGCGCAGAATTCGGGCCGTCCTTGTATTCACGAGATGTTTCCATAACCACAAACGCGACGTTGTAACGCTCCATATGGTCGGCGAGTTCCAGGCCGGTCAATGGCGCCAATGTGCGGCCGGTCAACCAGAAATCGGCTTCCTCGGGCAGAGCCGGGCTCACGATGGAACGAGCCTGAGGACAGTAATAGGAATGGGGGGCCAACAAGCTGATGATCCATTGATCCGGGGCCAGACGTTCCCGCATGAACATGCACGGACCATAATAAGCGCCCGTCATGGTCGGAGTCTTAGAGTGGTAGCTTAGGGCCGAAACAATCCCCAAGGCAGGCGGCAGTCGCAACAGGGCATAAATCCCCACGAACAGGGCCTGATTGAGCGCCAAAATCATAGCGACCACCACCACCACCGGCTTGGCCCATCGGGCGGCGCCTTGCCAGAGCAGAGTTGCCCCGATGGCGGCCAGAGCGCACAGAAATGGCGTGATGGTAATCAGGAATCTCACCTGCTTGGTGATGGTCCAATACCATGCGGCACTAAACAGCAAAGCCATCAGCACCATGGGAATGATCATGGCCCGACGCTTCATCAGTACGGCGAAAGGTGCGAAAGCGAGAATATAGGGCGCTCCCAGCATAGCGCCGTCAAAGTAATACGTCGGGAGAATGGAAATGTCCCAGTACACCCGCAGAAAGTTCAACAGTTCCCGCCCGCGTCCAAAGCCGTCTGCGCCGGGCGGGAAGAACACCGGCCCATCCTTGACCAAGACATTGTGAAGCATGGGAAAGATAGGATTGCCGGTGTAATAAACATTGCGCAGCATGTGAGGGAGCAAGAGCGTGATCGCCACCACAGCGGCGGCGATTACCGGCCCGATGGGAAGGCGGCGGCGGATCAGATCCCACAGAATCAAAGGAGCAAAGCACGCAGCCACCACAAAGCCATGATATTTCACTAATATCCCGGCGGCGAGGGCGGCACCGAATAGGATCATCCAGGGCCATTCACCCCGTTCGCGCCAGCCCATGTAGCAGAGCATGGCCAAAGCGGTGAAGACCGCCAATTGGGCTTCAACTTCGCAGGTGGCAAGCTCCCATACCGTAGCGCGGACCGACACCACCATCAGAGCCGCCAGGGCTGCCGTCACCGCACCAAATCCAAGCCGCCGAACCAATGTGGCGGTGGACAACGCCAGAAAGATACCGAACAGGCCGGTTACCGGCTGTGCGACGGGCTCGCCGCCCACCGCCAGCGCAAGGCGATAAAGATGCTCCGATAACGCCGGAAAGAAAGAGAAGGTCCAGGCATACCAATTGGGACCGATGAAACCCTGTTCCAGATCACGTTGCGGAATACTGATATGATAGTTCAGGCTGTCATAATCATTGGGAGGGGCCATGCCCTGAATCAGCAAAGACAGCAAACTGATGGCGACCAGCGTCCAGATCAAGGTGGCGGCCCGATTGTCCTGTGCGGCTTTGCGCCATTGGGCCAGGGTCGGAACGGCCACTCTTATGGCGCAACGCCACGCAGGGTGGGCCAGCAGTGCTCCGCCGGTCAGCACTCCGATCATACTGATACGGTCCAGTCGGATC
>JAYTWE010000505.1:0-8104 GCA_043744055.1 Magnetospirillum sp. | reverse complement strand
AGCGAGGATCATGGCCTTCAACGCTTTAAGATCACCAGCAACCTGGTCGAGAGCGGACGAAGAGTCAGCCAACTCGAACAGAGCGGTGGCATAGCGGGTGGCGATTACGCCAATTGTCTCGGATGGCACCTGGGCAAGTCCTTGGATAGGGTCGAACCGGCGGCCGTAACCTATTGAAGATGAAATCATTGTTACGCTCGCCTGGAAACCCCCCTGCGAGCGCGTCGGTTAACTAGCACATAGAGTTTTGGGTTGCAAGCCGAGTCCTGCCCATTCGGGGGAGGAAAGATAAACATTAGTAAATCTTTATATTCGGCCCGGGATGCCGTTTCCACGGTGGATCAGGGCTTGAGCCTACCTACCCGTCCCTAAAAAAAACCAGAGGGCCTAGACCGTTTCGCGTTCACACGCGAACGGCCTAGGCTTGCCTGAGGCGGAGAAAGCTCCGCTTTTTCTGGGCTCAAGCGCCGCTCAGGCTAACGAGCGTGATTTAATGTGATTAAAAAAACGCTCTAGAAAAAACTATAGGGATCAATATCCACTTGGACCCGAACCGCCGATGGCGGAGGCAGCCGGGCCAGCCAGTCGCGCAGACAGGCTTGCAGATTTACCCCACGCGGAGCCTTGATCAGAAAGCGCCGCCGGTGCTTGCCGCGCAGTAAAGCCATGGGAGCGGGAGCAGGCCCCAACACTTCGACTCCGCCGCCATGAGGAGCCACCCGCGACAGCTTCCCTGCAAAGCCGTCCAATTGCGCCGCATCCGCCCCCGACAAGATCAGGGCGGCCAATCGGCCATAAGGCGGCATGGCGCAAGCGCGGCGCAAATCCGCCTCGCGAGCCAAGAAATCATCGCGCTCGCCCGATCTCAACGCCAAGATAACCGGATGATTGGGCTGATAGGTTTGCAAGAACACCCGTCCTGGCCGCTCCGCCCGCCCGGCCCGGCCGGAAACCTGGGACAACAGCTGGTGCGTCCGCTCCCCCGCCCGCAGGTCGCCGCCTTCCAGACCAAGATCGGCATCAACCACGCCGACCGCTGTCAGCATGGGAAAGTGATAGCCCTTGGCGACGATCTGAGTTCCCACCAAAAGATCAATTTCATGGGCGGAAACGGCGCGGACGAATTCAGCCGCCGCATGAGGACCGGCACAGGTATCAGACGTCATCACCGCCATACGGATATTGGGAAAAAGGAAGGCCGCCTCTTCGGCCACCCGCTCGACCCCAGGACCACAGGCGGCAAAGCTCTCTTCCGCCTCGCAATGGGGGCACTTCTTCGGCAAGCGGATATGATAGCCGCAATGGTGACAGATCAGACGACCCGCCGAGCGATGCTCCACCAGCCAAGCCGTGCAATGGGGGCATTGCAGCCGGTGCCCGCAGCCTCGGCATAGGGTCAAAGGCGCATAGCCGCGTCGGTTGAGGTACAGCATGGCCTGCTCACCGGCGGCAAAGGTGGCTTCCAGCGCCTCGACCAGAATCGGACTGAGCCAGCGTCCGCGCGGCGGCGGGTGGCGGCGCAGATCCACCGCGTTGATTTCGGGCATTAAAGCCCCGGCATGACGATCGGGCAGACGCAACAGCTGATACCGCCCACCCTGGACGTTGGCCATGGTTTCCAAAGATGGCGTGGCCGAGGCCAACACCACAGGAATCCCACCCAGCCGAGCCCGGACCACCGCCATGTCGCGGGCATGATAGCAGACGCCTTCTTCTTGCTTGAACGCCTGATCGTGCTCCTCATCCACCACAATCAGACCAAGATCGGCATAGGGCAGGAACAAAGCCGAGCGTGCCCCCACCACCACCTTGGCCTCCCCCGAGGAGACGGCCCGCCAGGTTTCGCGTCGCCTGGCATCGCCCAATTCGGAATGCCACTCGGCCGGAGCCACGCCGAAGCGGCGCTTGAACCGCTCCAGCCATTGAGCCGACAAGGCGATTTCGGGCAGCAGGACCAGAACCTGCCTCCCGGCGGTCAGGGCCGCGGCCAAGGCTTCAAAATAGACCTCTGTCTTCCCCGATCCGGTCACGCCGTCGATGACCGAAACCGAGAATCCTCCCGCCACCGCCTGGACCAGAGACTCGGCGGCAGCCTGCTGGCCGGGGGACAATTGGGCGCGGGTCAAGGACAGATCGGGAGGCGTAAAGAGAGGGGGCCGTCGAATCTCGACCACCTCCAACGCCCCCAACTCCACCAGGGACTTGACCACCGCCACTCCCACTCCGGCCTCGCGGGCCAGATCGGCCGCGATCAGCGGCGGCATGGTCCGCATCAGATCCAACACCTTGCGCCGGGCGGATGTCAGCTTCAGCTCGGGCAAGGCGGAGCCGAGCCGCAGGGCTGTCAGCCCCGGCGCTTGCTCCAACGCCGCCGGAACGCTCATGGCCATTTTCAGCACCGCCCCGGCAGGAGCCATGGTGTAAGACGCCACCCAATCCACGAAACCGCGCGTCACCTGGGCCATGGGCGGCGCGGGAAGACGCGCCCCCACGCGCTTCAGCTTTGCAAAAGAAACCTCCCCCGAACCCGGCCCCCAAACCACCCCGACAGCCTGACGCCCCCCCAAGGGAACCGTGACGAAATCACCAAGACGCAGAGGCTCGTCCGCGCATAAATAATCATAGGCTCCAGTCAGCGGCAGGGGCAGCAGAACGGCAACCCGATCCCCGCTCGAAAAGAATGGAGCGGAGCCGGAAAAGAACGGGAGGGTTGAAGTGGGAGACTCGGCGTGCATAAGCTAGACTCTAACGATCCAAGCTCCGACGCAACAGTCGTCGAATCCCCGACGACGTTTTCCGTATTTGATGGTGAATAACATGGCGCGAAAGCGCGACGACGCGGCTCTGCCCCTCCCCCTGCCCGACGAGAAGCAGGTGGAGGATTTCTTGCGCAGCCATTCCGATTTTCTGATTCGCCATCCCGACCTGCTGCTCAACCTTGCACCGCCATCGCGCTGGTCCAGGGAAGACGGCATCTTGGACATGCAGGTCTTCATGATCGACCGGTTGCGCGACGAAGTGGAACGGGTGCGCGGCGCGGCCGAGCATCTGATTCACACCAGCCGCAGCAATATGTCCATCCAAACCCGCACCCATAAGGCGGTGCTGGCCATTCTTGCCGCCGACACAATGGCGGAATTGGTAGAAGCGATTCGTGACGACCTGCCCACCCTGCTGGATGTGGATGTGGCCACTCTTTGCTTCGAAACCCCTGAAACCGCACTCCCCAAGTTGGCGGCTCCCGGCGTTCTCACCTTGCCGGTGGGCGCTGTCGCCACCATGATGGGCGGCAGTGACCGCGACTGCGCCCTGACCGAGGAAATGCCCGGTGACCCCGCCCTGTTCGGCGACGGCTCTGGCTTGGTCTTGTCCTCGGCGGTGGTTCGCCTGACTCCCGGCGCACCATGCCCCGATGGCGTCATGGCCCTGGGGTCTCGGCATGGCCGCACCTTCCATGCGGGACAAGCCACCGAACTCATCACCTTCCTGGCCCGCGTGGTCGAACGCTGCGTCTTGCGCTTCGTCGCCTGACCATGTTTGCACTCGAAGGCAGAGACAGCTATTTGTAAGGGGGTTCATTTGGACTTTATCACCGCAATCAAGGCCTGCCTGGGCAAATACGCGACCTTCCAAGGCCGCGCCATTCGCTCCGAGTATTGGTATTTCACCTTGTTCAATCTCATCCTCAACCTGATGGCCAATGTGATCGCGGGGGCATCCTTGGGTGTTCTGGCAGTGCTGCCCGTCATTGTGCTGATCGCGCTGCTGGTTCCCAGCATCGCCGTCTCCATACGCCGTCTCCACGACCTGGACAAATCGGGCTGGTGGGTGCTGCTGGCTCTCATTCCGCTGATCGGGGCCATCATCTTGCTGATCTGGTCGATCAAGCGGGGGACGGTGGGACTCAATCGCTTCGGCGCCGACCCACTGCCGGAAGCGATTGGGCAGCTGAACGCGGCATGATAGGCTGACAAAATCGCATGGTCCCGGCGAGGGTCGCTCCCTTGCCGGGACGGCAATTCAAAGGCAGCTCCCGTTCAATGCCCCCGACTCCCATCCACTTTTCCGCCTGCCCCGACCTGTTGCGGGCGGTGGAGTCCTGGCGGCAATGGCTGAACAGCGAAAAGCGGGCTTCGGCCCACACTCTGGACGCCTATGGCCGAGACCTGGCCGCCTTCCTCTCCTTCTTGCAGGACCACCTGAGCGGCGAGCCCGATCTGAGCACCCTGACTGAATTGGGAGCCAGTGATTTCCGTGCCTTCCTGGCCCGCAGGTCCTCTGACGGACTGGGCCGCGCCTCTCTGGCGCGGACTATGTCAACCCTGCGCGGCTTCTTTCGCTTTCTCGACCGCCATAATCTGGTCCACAACCCTTCTCTGAAGACGGTGAAATCCCCGCGCCCGCCCAAATCGGTTCCCAAACCCCTCGCCGCCGCAGAAGCCATGGACACTTTGGCCTCGGCGGGCGAGCTGCACGACGAGCCCTGGCTGGCGGCGCGTGATGTGGCCTTGTTCACCTTGCTCTATGGCGCGGGCTTGCGCCTGGGAGAGGCGCTCGGCCTGATGCGCCGCGACGCTCCCAAAGGCGAAACCATGGTTATCACCGGCAAGGGCCGCAAACAGAGAATCGTTCCCATCTTGCCGGTGGTGCACGATGCCATCTTGGACTATCTGGTCCAGATCCCCTATCCCACCGAAGCCGATGATCCGCTGTTCCTGGGGGCGCGCGGCGGGCCGCTCAATCCCGGCGTAGTTCAGCGCCAGATGCGCCGGTTACGCCAGTTGCTGGGACTGCCCGACACGGCGACGCCCCATGCGCTGCGCCACAGCTTCGCCACCCACCTTCTGGCGGGAGGCGGCGATCTGCGCACCATTCAGGAATTGCTGGGCCATAGTTCGCTGTCCACCACCCAACGCTATACCGCAGTGGATACCGCCCAGCTGGTCCACGTCTATGACGATTCCCATCCAAGGGCCAAGACATGAGCCTCGTTCTCCATCTCGCCGATGAAGCCGCCACCCGACGGTTGGGCCAGACACTGGCAAAGCGAGTCCGGCCCGGCGACGTCATTGCTTTGTTCGGCACATTGGGCACCGGCAAAAGCACCTTGGCGCGGGCCTTCATCCGGGCCTTGACCTCGCCCGACGAGGAAGTCCCCAGCCCCACCTTCACCTTGCTCCAGCAATACGAAGCCGAACCGGCGCTGATCTGGCATTTCGATCTCTACCGGCTGGAAAAGCCCGATGACGCCCTGGAGCTGGATATTGAAGAAGCCTTCGCCGATGGAATCTGTCTGATCGAATGGCCGGAGCAGTTAGGGCGTTATTTGCCCAAACGACGCCTTGACGTGATGCTGGAAACCGGCGATGCCGAGGGTGAGCGACACGCCACTCTGACCGGGCATGGCGCATGGGCCGAACGGATCGGAGATATAACGCAATGACACCGACGAGAGATCGACTGTGTTCGATCACGAGGAGGCAAGCGCGACTGCGCGCCGCGCCTCATGGCGCGCAAGCCAAGCGTGCGGATGCACGCGCCCGGCGCTTGAGGGGCAGCGAACCATGACCTCACGCGAAGAGCTGATCCAAGCCTTCCTGAAAACCGCCGGATGGGGCGAGGCCCAGCGCGGGCGCCTGGCTGGTGACGCCAGCTTTCGCCATTACGACCGCCTGAACCGCCATGGTGAGCCAGCGGTGATGATGGATGCCCCACCGCCCAAAGAAGATGTGCGCCCCTTTGTCCGCATCGCCCGCCATCTGGAAAAGCTGGGTCTGTCCGCGCCTCGGCTCCTGGCGGTGGATGAGGTCAACGGGCTGCTGCTGTTGGAAGACCTGGGCGACAATACCTATACGAAGCTGCTGGCCGATGGTCATGACGAAGAGGCGCTTTACGCCCTGGCCACCGATGTGCTGGCCGAGATCGCGGCCCGCCCCGATGCCATGCCCGATGGTCTGCCGCCCTATGATGACGAGCGCTTGCTGACCGAGGCCGATCTACTGATGGATTGGTACGTTCCCACCGTCCTTGGCACCGTGCTGTCCTCGGAAGCCCGCGCCGAATACACCGAAATCTGGCAAAGATTATTCCCCGTGGCCCGGCTGGTTCCCGACGCTTTGGTCCTGCGCGACTTTCACGTGGACAATCTGATGCTGCTGGACCGCCCCGACCTGAAGGCCTGCGGTCTGCTGGACTTCCAAGACGCCGTCGCCGGTCCCGCCACCTATGACCTGATGAGCCTACTGGAAGACGCGCGGCGCGACATCCCTGTTCTGCTGATCGAGCGCATGAAGCAACGCTGGCTATCGCGCTTCCCCCAGATAGACCGCACCGTGTTCGAGGCATCCTGGGCGGTGATGGCGGCCCAGCGCCATGCCAAGGTCATCGGCATTTTCATCCGCCTGTACAAACGCGACGGCAAGGCCGGATATCTGGTCCACATTCCCCGCGTCTGGCGCTTACTGGAAAACGCCTGCCGCCATCCGGTTCTGAGCGAGCTGGCCCGCTGGCTGGACCGCTATATTCCCAAGGAAAGCCGGGGAGTGCCCCGCCCATGATGATTCATCACGCCATGGTTCTGGCCGCCGGATTGGGGCTGCGCATGCGCCCCATCACGCTCACCACGCCGAAACCGCTGGTGAAAGTGGCGGGCCGCACCATGCTGGACCGGGCGCTCGATCATCTCAGCCGGGCGGGGGTCGAGGAGATGGTGGTCAACACCCACTGGCTGCCCGACAGCATCAAAGAACATCTGGCCGATCACGCCGATGTCAGGCTGTCCCACGAAGACGTGCTGCTAGAGACCGGCGGCGGCGTCGCCAAGGCCCTGCCCTTGCTGGGACACGATCCCTTCTATGTGGTCAACAGCGATATCATCTGGACCGATGGCGAGGTTCCGGCTCTAGAGCGCCTCGCCCATGCCTGGAATGGTCAGGACATGGACGCGCTGCTGCTGTTGCAGCCGGTGGAGGGTGCCGTGGGCTATGAGGGCAACGGCGATTTCTTCATCAACGGCAACGACACCTTGCGCCGACGCGGCGAGTCCCCCAGCGCCCCGCTGCTGTTCTCCGGCGTCCAGATTCTCCATCCCCGCCTGTTCGAAGGCTGCCCCGAAGGCAAGTTCTCCCTGAACATACTCTATGATCGCGCCCTGGCGCATGGTCGCCTTTACGGCCTGGTCCATGACGGCGGCTGGTATCACGTGGGCACGCCCGAGGCTCTGCCCGAGGTGGAGCGCCTTTTGAGGGGGTAGGACACGAATAAACACGAATGGGCGCCCATCAGGAAAAACTGACAAATATAATCATCGGAGCGGCCCCGACACGCGGGCAAGCAAGCTTCAGGTTGGAATACTGCTTAATTTTGGCCAGCCTAAGGCGCGTTAACATTCAGCACTTCCCCTCCCCCCGGCTTGCCGGGGGGAGGTCGGGAGGGGGGCCTTAGCCGCATTATCGACGAGGGAGTTTCCCGTGCCCCCTCCCCAACCCTCCCCCGGCAAGCCGGGGGAGGGAGACGTGCTGAATATCAACGCGCCCTAAGGTCGAAATTAAAAGGGTGCTTCTTTAAGCACATACATTCGTGTCTATTCGTGTTCATTCGTGTCTCCAATTAAAGGAGCAGATGGGCGCCATGACTGTCTTCACCATCCCGCCGGGACTGCCCTTCGTCGATACCTTGGCCGCTTGGCTGCTGGCCGAGGCCAAGGACGATCCCCTGGCCCTGGCCGAGATGGAGGTTCTGCTTCCCACAAGGCGCGCCTGTCGCGCCATGTCCGACGCCTTTTTGCGCCTGTCGGGCGGTCGTCCGTTGCTGCTGCCCCGCCTCAAACCCCTAGGCGACATGGATGAGGAGGAGTTGGAGCTTTCCGGCTCCGGTCCCCTGGACATGGCTCCCGCCATCGCGCCCTTGGAACGCCGCCTGATCCTGGCCCGCCTGATTACCGCCATGGCCAAGGCCCGAGGCGGTCACATCCCATCGCCCGATCAGGCGGCGCGGCTGGCGGCGGAGCTGGGGCGGCTGCTGGATTCGGTCCAGTCCGAACGCCTGGATTTCACCCGTCTGGAACACTTGGTCCCTGCCGATTATGCCGAACACTGGCAGGTGA
>JAYTWE010000504.1:0-3272 GCA_043744055.1 Magnetospirillum sp. | reverse complement strand
GTCTGAACGTTTGTGGCCCCTCTATCCAGCCTGACGGACGCTATCGTGAACAACCCGAACCAGAACCTCTTGCAACGCGGCAATGGAGTCGGAGACCTCGCCCGCCATTTCCCGAACCCGATGAGCATGACCGCCGGTCTGAGAGGCCTCGTAAGACACTTCCCCGATATTGGCGGAGACTTCCTGGGCAGCGGCAGTGGTTTGAACGATATTGCGAGCGATTTCCTGGGTGGCCTCGCCCTGCTGCCCGACCGCGCAAGCAATGGCCTCACTGATATGCTCGATTTCAGTAATAGCGGCGATCACATCCTTGACCGCCACCGCCGTATTATCGGTGACAGACCGAATCTCGGTAATCTGACGATTGATTTCCTCGGTGGATTTCGAGGTTTGATTGGCCAGATTTTTGACTTCATTGGCGACCACGGCAAAGCCCTTCCCGGCATCACCGGCACGAGCAGCCTCGATCGTGGCGTTCAGGGCCAACAGATTGGTCTGGGACGCAATATCGTTGATGAGATTAGCCACATCGCCAATCCGGGCAACCGCACGGGTCAGCTCCACCATGGTGGATTGAGCGCGTCCGGCGGTATCGACGGCAAGACGGGTGACCTCGGCCGAATGCCCGACCTGATCGCTGATCTGTGCGATGGAAGCTGACAGCTCTTCGGCGGCGGAGGCGACAGCCTGCGCATTGGACAAGGATTGAGCGGCGGCGGCGGCGACGCTCTGAGCCTTGGTATCCACCCGCTGCGCCGAGACTTCCATATCATCGGCCCGCCCCGAGACGGCCCGCGTATGTTCAGTGACCTTGCCGACAGCGGCGGCAGCTTCGCGTTCCACCGTGTTCGCCATGGCTTCAAGAGCGCTGCGCTTGTTCTGCTCAGCGGCGGCGGCCATCCGGGTCTGTTCAGACCGCAATCCCTCCGCCTCCAAGGCGCTCTCTTTGAACACCTTAAGGGCTCGGGCCATGGACCCGACCTCATCCTTGGCCGTGATGCCGTCGACCTGAACGTCCAAATTGCCCTTGGAGATGGCGCGCATGGCCTGAACCTGATGCCCAAGAGGACCGGTGATGCTGAGAACGACCAAGAGGGTAATGGAGACGAACACCACCATCAGCCCCCCTGTAATCCCCCAAAACCGCCGGGTGGCGGAATCAGCGGCATCACGCGTGGTTTGGGCTGCCGCCGAAGCGGCCTCGTCAATCAGCTTCTGCGCTAAATCAATCTTGGCGGCCATCTCGGAAAATTGCTTATCCACATGGGACATGAGCGGAATGGCGATCAGACGATCGGACTGAGCCATGTCGTTCATCTGCGCCACGGCCTTGGCATAAGAGGCCAGCCGCGTCTGGATATCGGCCATGGCCCCATTGACCGTCGGATCGGCTTTGAGCTTATCCACCAGACCACCGGCCTTGGTAAAATCCCCGGCGATGGACGTGCGTAAAGCCTCCAGCTTGGCTTCCGAGGTCCCGGAATCCACCAAGGCCAGATGGCGTGATACGTCGGAATGGGTCAGGTAGATCGTGGCGATCAGATCATCCACCTGCCCCCGCCGCTCGGCGGCTTGCATATGAATGCTGTCGATGGCGGACAAGGCCCTCCGGGCCTGCATATCCGCCATCACCAACAAAACAACGGTCAGCGCCAGAACAATGAACGGCGCCACCGTGATACGGGCGGCGAGCGATGTGCACCGGAAAAGTGCGATGAGTCGGTCGAACATGCTCGCCCCTCCCTCTTACTTATAGATGCCGGAATAGACGATCAGATCCTTGCCCTGCACCTTCTTCACATAGGTGATCTTGGGCTGGATGGTGTTGGTGGTCGGGTTCTTCCAGCGATACTCGGTCCAACCCTCGCCCTTCAGGCCGGTGTTGAGAATGTCCTTACCCAATTCCTTGCCGTCTTCATCAATGAAGTTCAGAACGCTCTTGCCCTTGTTCTCGGGCTTGGGCGGGAACACCACCCAGTTGCCCTGGATGTCGATGACGTTGATGTAGACCTCGCCATACTTGAACTCACCTTCGGTGGTGAAGGCCTTGGCGGCGTCGTCGATGCCCTTAGCGGCAACGAATTCGGCGGCCTTGACGGTCAGCGCCTTAACCTCGTCCTGAGTCGGCTTCTTGGCCTGAGCATGAGCAATGGCGGTCGCGCCGATCAAGGAAACCATCGCAACCATGGCAATACGCAAAAACTTCATCGTGCAATCCCCTATTATCCTGAGTGATGCGCGACAAAACCCAATTGCCGCCACCGTCAACCTTCCCTAACGGACCCGCCCCGCACGGATCAGAAGCGATTATATTGCGCCGCAATATTAAACCAAGGACATATTTGCGTAATTCCAAAATGATCCAGCAAGCGCCGCCCTTGACCTTGGAGAGCCCGGCGGGCTAAAGGGAGCGTCTCACTCTTCAAGGACATTATGCATGGACAGGATCCGCATCGTCGGCGGGACGCCGCTTAAGGGCACCATCACCATCGGTGGGGCCAAAAACGCGGCGCTCGCCCTGATGCCAGCCTGTCTGCTGACCGATGAAACCCTGTCCTTGGCCAATCTTCCCCATCTGGTGGACATCACCACCATGGCCAATCTGCTGGCCCAACATGGGGTCGGCATGATCCTCAACGGCGACGCCGCCAATGGCGGCCATACCGGCCGGGTGCTGGAGCTGACCGCCGCCGAAATCACCAACACCACCGCTCCTTACGATCTGGTGCGCAAGATGCGCGCCTCAGTGCTGGTGCTGGGTCCCCTGCTGGCCCGTTGCGGCAAGGCGCGGGTCTCCCTGCCCGGCGGCTGCGCCATCGGCACCCGCCCCGTGGACCTTCACCTGAAGGCGTTGGAGCAGATGGGAGCCGTTATCGAGCTGGAGGAAGGCTACATCGTCGCCCATGTGAATGGCCGCCTGAAGGGCGCTCATATCATCTTCCCGCAGGTCACCGTGGGCGGCACCGAGAATATCTTGATGGCCGCCTGTCTGGCCGAGGGCGAGACCGTCATCGCCAATGCGGCGCGTGAGCCGGAAGTGGCCGATCTTGCCCTTTGCCTCGTCGCCATGGGAGCCAAGATCGACGGGATCGGCAGCGGCACCATCCGCATTCAAGGCGTTGATCGGCTGCACGGCGCGCACTATTCCGTGGTCCCCGACCGCATCGAGACCGGTTCCTACGCCGTCGCCGCCGCCATCACGCGAGGCGATATCGAACTGGTGGGCGCCCGCTTCGATCTGATGGAATCAGTCAATAAAATCCTGACCGAAT
>JAYTWE010000503.1:0-7959 GCA_043744055.1 Magnetospirillum sp. | reverse complement strand
GCGCCGATTGCATCCTGCTGGCCGCCTTCGAGACGGTTTACGGCACCCTGCCTGCCGACGGCTATGGGCGGCTGTCGTTCAAGGAATCGAGCCTGGGGGCCGAGCGCCCGCTGGGTTACGACCCGCTGCTGGGCCAGGGCCGTGACGCCCAGGATCCGTTCTATGAGGCGATCAAGGACGAGGGCGATATCGGCGTGCCGCTGGATGTGCGGGCGCTCGGCTTCTGGCTGAAGGGTTTGTTCGGCGCGCCCGTCACCGCCGACAATGGCGACGGCACGTTCGACCATGTCTTCACCTCGGGCGGCACGCTGCCCAGCCTCGCCATCGAAATCGGCCATGCCCAACTGGCGGTGCCGAAGTTCTTCCGTCATGGCGGGGCCAAGCTGGACAAGCTGTCCTTCGACATGGCCCGCTCCGGCGCCGCCAATGCCAGCATCGGTGTCATCGCCCAGGGCGAGACCGAAGCGACCGCTACCATTGATGCCAGCCCGGCGACCTTCGCCCTGAAGCGGTTCAGCCAGGGCAGCGGCACCATTCGCGTCGGCGGTGGCCAACTGGCCAACGTGGTGGGCGGCAAGCTGTCGTTTTCCAATAATTTGGAGCGGGTCGAGACCATCCGCTCCGACGGCCTGATCGACGGCGTTGACGAAACCGAGGCCACCGCCGAAGGCTCGGTGGATATCCGCTTCGGCACCGACACCACCCTGACCACCGCCATCGCCGCCGAGAGCCCGGTGGCGATGGAATACGGCTTCACCATCCCCGGCTCAGCTTTTGCCCTGACCTTCCATCTGCCTCGCGTTTTCCTGCCCAAGAAGAAGCAGGAGGTCAAAGGCCCCGGCGGCATCCAGGCCAGCTATGACTGGCGGGCGGCCCGCGATCCGGTGGCGGGGTATCTGCTGCGGATCACCCTGGTCAACGACACAGCCAGCTATTGATTCTGGGGATGAGCCTTGACGTATTCTCGCAGAGCGGCATCGATGCGCGACTGCCACCCCGGTCCGGTCGCCCTAAAATATGTCAGTACGCGAGGATCAATGCGCAAGGTAACCATCTGCTTCGGGTTGGGTGATTTCGGTCGCCCACCTTTTCGGATCAGCGTTTCCCCCTGATACAGGTCGGCCGACGCGAACCATTTCTCGGTCAGTTCCGGGGCATCATCGGGATCAACCCAGGTGCTTTCGCCAGATGGCTTCTTCGGCTGCATGACCATGCCTCATTGAAATGATGCGTTTTGCTTCATCGCGCGGCGTCCAGACCACCACCACAAACCGACCATCCAGATAGCCGACGGTGATCTGGCGGGGCTCACCATAATCCGCTCGGTCGTCGGGCCGGGTGAAATGGGTTCCCACGAACACCTGTTCCGCGTCAGCAAAATCCAGCCCGCGCTCGGCGAGGGTCTTGTCGCGCTTGGACTCGTCCCAGGTGTTCATGGGGTTAATGTAGTGACGAAAACTGCTTCTGTCAAAGATTCTGTAGTTACAAAAACAAGGTATTCCCATGATCCGACTCTCCCTGCCGAAGGACCCCTACTGGATTGATCTGCCCCACGGGGTAAAGGTGTTCGTCCGTCCCCTGACCACGGCGGTGTACGAGGCCGCCCGTGCCCGAGGCTGGCGTATGGCCCGTGCTATCGCCGCCGAGCATGCCGATCTGAAAGCCGCCGGAGCCGACATCACCGGCCTGCCGGATTTGTCCGACGAGGACGCCCTGGCCGGACTGTCGCAGATGCTGTTCGCCCAAGGTCTGGCCCGTTCCGCCATCACCAAATGGGAGGGCGTGCTGGACGAGGCGGACGCTCCCGCCGAGGTTACCGATTCCGCCATCGCCGGGTTGATGCAGCTTCCTCGCATGGCCGAGTCTTTCGTCGTCCAGTACACCGAAACCCATAAAGCGGTCATCGCCGAGGGAAACGTCTCCAGGCCCGCGCCGAATGGCACTTCGGCGGCGGGCCGGAATACTGCCGGGGATGCGGCGGAAACTGCGACTGCCCCTATGACCGCAACGCCCCCCTGACCGAATCCGGTTGGCAAGCCTGGGAACTGCTGACTGGGGCCATCGGCGCCATCCGCATTGGCCCGCGTGGCGGCATCACCGGTCTCGACCTTCCTGCCCTGCTGATCCAGGCCGGGCCACTGGGTTACGACCTGCCTTTGCTGGCCCGGCTGCTGCCCTTCGCCGAGCGGGGCATGGTGGCTGGGGCGGCCAAGCTGACTGCGGAACCATGATCGGGGCGATTGCCCCGAACCCCATCCGGGAGGTCGCGAACCTCCCGGACCCACCAGAACACTGGATGTCCGAAGGCTGCGCCTTCGGTCGGGCATGGGCGGAAGCCCATTCGCGTCAGCGAGATCTCCATGGCCACCAAATCCGTCTCCATCCGCCTGTCTTTGCAGGACGGCGAAACCGTGCGCCGTGCCCTGCTGCAACTGGGCGAGGAAGGGCAAAAGGCCCTGCTGCGCATCGAGACGGCGGCGCAACCGGCGTCGAAGTCGCTGCTGGCCATGAATGCCGTCAGCCAGGATATCCAGGGCGGCATGGCGGGGTTCGCGTCGCGGCTTGGCCCCATCGGCTCGGTGATGATGGCGCTGGGTCCGGCCGGGCTGGCGGCGGGCGCGGCCATCGGCTTCTTCGGCAAGGCCATGGTCGAGTCCACCATCAAGGTGGAAAGCCTGGAGGCCCGCCTCAAGGGGCTGGTCGGCGCCGCCGCCCTGACCGAAACCACCAGCTATCTCTATGCCCAGGCGCAGAAGACCGGCACCGCCCTGGAAACGGTGGTCGGGGCCTATTCACGGCTGGCGGCGCTGCAGAAGGCCGGGATCATCACCACCGGCGAAAGCCGTGCCCTGCTGGAGGGCTTCCAGTCCACCGCCATCGCCCTGGGCGCGTCGTCCGAGCAGTTGGAGCAGTCGCTGTTCGGTCTGGCCCAGGGGCTGTCGTCCGGCACGCTGCGCGCCGAGGAGCTCAACCAGATCGTCGAGCCCATGCCGGGGCTGCTCCAGGCTCTCGACCGGGCCGCCGCTTTGCCCTCGGGTGGGTTCCGCCAGATGGTGACCCAGGGCAAGGTCACGGCGGATTTCTTCCGCGACACCCTGATCAAGGCACTGCGGGGCTTCGACGAGGCGGCCAAGGAAAGCGCCGATACCGCCGAGCGGTCCTTCACCCGCATGGCCAACGCCTGGCAGGGCTTCACCAACGCCCCCTGGCTGCGCAAGGTTCTGTCGGGCGGCGCCAATGCCGGGGCGGCGACGCTGGAATCGCTGACGCCGGGGGAATCCACGGTCAAATCGCGGCTGGCCGATCTGGATCGCCGCATCGCCGCCCTGGGGGGCGAGCAGGCTCTCGACAAGCCGCTGCCTGCCGGAACCCATTCCGTGGTGGTGATGGCGGTCAGGGAGGAAAACGAGGAACTGCGTCGTCTGCTGGCCGAGCGCCAGGACGTCGCCGCCGATCTCGACGAGATCACCCGCAAGCGGGCGGGCATGGAAGCCCAGGCCAAGATGGAGCGCGACCGGGTCCGGGCCGAGCAGCGCGAGCCGACCTATATCGAAAAGCTGACCGATCTCAAATTCGAGGTGGAGTGGCAGGAGAAGCTGAATGCGGCGCAGGCCGCCGGTAATGCTGAGTACTCCCGCACCAAGGCCCAATACGAGGCCGCCAAGGGCTTTCGCCAGATTGAGAAGGAGCTGTTCCAGCAAGGTGGCGTCTATCGCACCAAACCCAAGGAACTGGAGATCAAGGATCTGCTGGCCCGCGAAGCCGAAGCCAAGGGGGCGGGGGAGATGTCCGCCCAGGCCCAGGCCGAGGTGCTGGGGCTGAACCTCCAGGCCCGAGGCCAGGAACGTCTGGCCGAAGCAGCCCGCACCGGTGGACAAGCCCAGATCGACGCGGCCCGATCCGCCAAGGTGCTGGAGTTCGCCTTCAAGAATAACGGCGCCGCGGTGGCCGAGTATGATCGGGCGCTGCGCCGGATCGACGACGCCAAGCTGCTGGAGCAGAAGAACGGCCTGATCCGCACCATGGAGCAGGAAGCCGCCGCCAATGATCGCCTCGCCGAGTCCGCCAAGGGATCGGTGACTGACACCATCCTGGCGGCGCGCACCAACTGGCTGGCTGAACAGGCATCCAAGGGGCTGAGTGATGCCAATGGCGAACTGGCGGCCTCCTATGCCCAGGTGCAGAAGTCTCGCACCAACAGCGAGGCCGCCCGCGCCGTCGCCGATCTGGAACGTGAGATCGATGCCCAGGTGCGGCTGGCCGAGGCGGTGCGCAGCAGTGATCGCACCAAAGTCCGCGACGTCACTATCGACAATGACGTCGCCAAATTCGCCCGCAGCCACAAGCTGGCCGAGAACGATCCCAAACTCGATGAGTACCGGGCGACCCGCTCGCGGCAATATGCCGAAGCGGTTAAGGACGAGGCCCGCCAGACTACCCTGGCCTATGACGCCACGCAGCGGTTCGCCGAGGAACTGGCCAAGCTCAACGAGCAGCGGGCCAGCGGCACCTTGTCGGAAGAGGCTTACACCTGCCGCTATCGGGAATTGGAGCAGGACAAGCTGTCCGCCAGCCGCGACTGGCAGGACGGCGCCATCCGGGCGGTGCAGGCCTATGCCGACGAAGCCAGCAACGCGGCGGCTTCGGCAGAGCGGGCCATGTCGAGAGCCTTGCGGGCCAGCGAGGATGCCTTCGTCAAATGGGCCATGACCGGCAAACTGGCCGGGCAGGATCTGTTCAACAGCCTGGCCGAGGAGGCCCTGCGCGCCGCCTGGCGCATGTCGGTGGTTACCCCCATCTTTGGGGGAGCTGGCGGCGGCCTCTTCGGCTCCCTGATCAGCGGCCTCGGCGGCTGGTTCTCCGGTGGCGGCGGCGGTGCCAGCGGTGGTTCCGCCCCAGTGCCGGACACCGGCAATTTCGCCATCGCCCATACCGGCGGTCTGATCGGTCTCGACCGGCTGGAGACAAGGTCATTTGATCCGGCGGTGTTCATCGGCGCGCCTCGCTTCCATCGGGGCGGCTTGGTTCCCGGCGAGGTGCCGATCATCGCCCAGAAGGGTGAAGAGGTGCTGACGCGGGGCGATCCCCGCCATCGCTTCAATCTACGCTCCCGCGACGATGCCCCGGTGACGGTCAGCGTGCCGGTCAACGTCAATATCCAGACGCCCCAGGGTACCCAGGCCCGCACGGCACAGCGCCGTGATTCCGGCGGCGGCCTGACGCTGGACATCATCGTCGAGCAGATCACCGATTCCATCTCCAGCGACATCATCCGCGGCCAGGGCATCGCCCCGGTGCTGGAGCGGCAATACGGACTCAACCGGGCCAACGGGGCTTATCGATGATCCGCTTTCCCGCCACCCTGCCCATGCCGCTGGCGGAACCCTATGCGGTCAAGCCCGCCGATGGGGTGGTCCGCACCGATATGGAGCAGGGACCGGCCCGCCAGCGCCGCGAATTCACTCAAGTTCCCACCAAGATCCCGGTGAAGTGGCGCTTCACCGACGCCCAATACGCGGTGTTCGACGCCTGGTACCAGTGGAAGGGCAAGGCCGGAGCGGAGTGGTTCATCATTCCGCTCAGGAGCGGCCTTGGCGTGATCGACCATGTCGCCCGCTTCACCAAACAGTACGAGGCCCCCTTGTCCTCGGGCGGCTTCTGGCTGGTGACGGTGGAGTTGGAGGTCCGCGACCGCCCGGTTCTGTCCGAGGCCGAACTCGACATCCTGCTGGATTCCTCCTGGGCAGATCTGTCCGGCGCGGTCACCGGACTTGATGCTCTCGCCAATATCACTCTGTCCGACCAGATCGGAGCCTGACTCTCATGACCATCAAGGACGACCTTCTCGCCGCTACCGCCAAGGCCGGTGGGGCGGCGCGGATTCTGCACGACGTGGCCAATGGCCCCGCAACGGGATCGGGCAGCACCGTGGTCACCGAGGGTGGCCCGGTCAAGACGGTGGCTAAGGCGGTGGCGGACATGGAGGCCGACATCACCAGCCGGATCGGCTTCATCGATCAGGCGGTCACCGATACCGCCGCCGATGCTGTTGCGGCCGCACTGTCCGCCACCCATGCCCAGGCCAGCGAATTGGCCGCTGTCGCCTCGGCCAATGCCGCCCAGGTGGCGCGGATGGAATGGAAGGGGCCATGGTCCGCCGCCACCACCTACGCCGTGCATGACGCGGTATCCTTAAGCGGCTCGTCCTATGTCGCCATCGCTCCCGGCACCAACCAGCCGCCGCCCGATGCGGCCCATTGGCAGGTGCTGGCCGCTAAGGGTCTCGACGGCATCGGAGCGGGCGACATGCTGGCCGCCCAGAATCTCGCCGACCTTCCCGACAAAGCGGCGGCGCGGAGCAATCTCGGCCTGGTGATCGGCACCCAGGTCCAGGCTCATGACGCCGAACTGGACGCCCTGGCCGGCCTGGTCAGCGCCGCCAACAAACTGCCCTATTTCACCGGAGCGGGCAGCGCCGCCCTGGCCGACCTCACCGCCGCCGGCCGCGCCCTGATCGATGATGCCGACGCGACGGCCCAGCGCGGCACATTGGGCCTGTCCGATGCCGCCACCACCACGGTGGCGGCCATCCGGGCCGGGGTGGATGTCTCCAGCCGGGTGGCCAAGACCGGCGACACCATGACCGGCGCCTTGACGGCACCGGGCTTCACCACATCGGGAAGCTCCGCCACCGCCACCGGCTTCAAGATCGCCAGCGGCACCGACCTCGCCAATATCTTTGCCCGCCAGCTGTCGCTGGGCGGGAGCCTCAGCGGCAACCTGACCAACGGCGTGCTGACGCTTTCCGGCGGCTATTGCTCCTACTGCTCGTACTGCACCTGCGCGTGCAGCGATTGCTCCTGCTGAACGAGGTCGAGCATGTCCATCAGCTACACGGTCACCGGAACACTCGGGGCGGGCTTCGTGATCGAGGTCTCCGCCACCGGCTTCGGGGTGAAGGTCTATTCGGAAGACCCGCTGCGGTTCCCCGAGGGGACGGTCCCCGTCGATGGGGCGACCCTTTCCGGGACTCTGGCGGGGAAGAGCATTTATATCGGGGAAGAAGCCCGGTTCGATTGGCTGGATTTCCAGGCCAGGAATGAGGTCCAGGACTATTCCTGCGTGGTGTTCCCCCTGCATTTCGAGGGCATCCAGGCCCCCTATAACCGCTTCATCGACACCTATCTGTCGAAGCGGTCGGGCCAGGATGAGTTTCAGCGCACCAGGGTGCATACGGCGTTTCACCTGTATGTCCCGGAGAAGGGATGCGCCTTCACCGACTGCGCCCTGCATGCCTTCATCGGATCAGACTATCCGCTGATTGCCAACGTGAAGGCGGTGGCCAAGGGCGTGGATGCGGTCAAGGCCTCGGTGATGCCGGGGCTGAAGCTGTCCGGCCCGGCCGGGATCGGCCCGGAGGGGTATGCGGAGATCCAGGTGGCGGCCATCAATGCGGACGGCAGCATTCGGGACTCCGTGTCCAGCACGGTGTTCCTGGAGGAGGTCAACGGCTACCTGCCCAAGCGCCGGGTTGACCTGACCGGCGGCGTCGGACAGTTCCGGGTCGGCGCCCTCGGCCTGATCAATGGCGATTCCGTGCGGGTCAAGGCCGGGTTCCGCTTCTACACCGGCTTGGCCGACATCACCCTTCCGATCGGGGAGGCATGATGTTCACCCTGATCATGCGCCGACCGGACGGGGCCATCTTCCGCCTCTTCCTGGACACCCGCACCAGCCGCATCACCGACGAGGCCGGGCGGCTGATCGACATCACACCTCTGGGCGTGGTCTACGACAACGAAGGGGCGACGCTGCGCGACGCCCCGGTGACCACCAGGGAGCGGGGCGAACCGAAATCCAGGTCTGTCAAGGTGCTGCGCATCCAGCTTGGGCTGGCCTGCAATTTCTCCTGCGCCTATTGCGTCCAGGACCGGGCGCGGCCAGGGCACGACGAGAAGT
>JAYTWE010000502.1:0-2181 GCA_043744055.1 Magnetospirillum sp. | reverse complement strand
CCGTGGCGGCTCGGCGCTCAATCTCCCCATGGCCACCACCAGCTTCTATCGCGCCTCGCTGAAGCAACCCCTGCACAACGCGAATCTGGGTTTTCGATTGGCCATGAGTCTGCCGGAAGAGAAATAGAAAAAGCCTCGCTCGGAGAGGATCTCCGAACCGTTCCTATCCGGTTCAGGCAGACACCCACTACATATAGGGGCGGTACACTCACCGTTGAACGACTGGGATGTGCCATTTCCAGTCATAGAGCCGATCTGTGGCGTTCGTGTAGGCGATGACGCATCAGCACGCGTTTGCGCGTCCGTAGGTCATCCACCAGCGGCACGATAGCCAGCAGGACCAGGAATATGGCAAGCGGAATGGTTGCCGAATAGCCGATATGTTTAAAGCCCAGTGCCCCCAAGGTGCCGCCACAGAAGAACGAAGCCAGCAGCGACACCAGCAGCCTGAGCCGGGCCGAGTTCTGCCGCACCGGCTTGTATCGGGCCGATTCGATCTGGGAGTTGATGTATACCATCTTGCCCAACTCAATGCCGATGTCAGTGACGATCCCGGTCATATGGGTGGTGCGGATTTCCGAGTTGGAAATTTTGCTTATGATTGCGTTCTGTAATCCCATGATGAAGCATAGCAGCAGAACAGTGATCGGCAGCGCAGCACTCTGATGTATTTCCAGGGTGCCACCCATCAGGCCAAAGCACAGCAGCAGCATGGCTTCCCACAGCAAGGGGTAGGCGTACTGGCTATGCATGCGGTGGTGCCGCCCCCAGTTGATCAGAATGGCTGAAAAGGCGGCGCCGGCCACGAAGGCCGCGACGGAGCCCAGGGCGACCACCACAACGGCGAGGTTGCCGATAATCATGTTGTCGCCCAGCGATGAGACAATGCCGGTCATGTGCGAGGTGTATTGGCCAACCGCCAGAAATCCTCCAGCGTTGATAGCACCGGCGATGAAGGTCAAGGACCGTCCAAGCTGTCGGTTGGCACTTGATGTGCGTCGGTCCCCCGACAATTTGCGCAGGTAGAAGATGGGCATGGGGCACCGAGTTGGGAGCTATATTGCAGCGCAGCATAGATGGTTGGGTCTTTTGGCAACAGCATAAAATTGGGAGCATAAGTGGCCGAGATGGGTCATCTGCTGTCGATTGGGCTGCGCGATGCGGTTCCACGCCAGACCCACATATAGTGGATGTCTGCGTTAACCGGATAGGCACGCTCCGAACCTCCTTTATTCGTGCCCAATCACCGCCGCCGTGACTGCCATTCCGCCAGGAATGGCAGCACCATCACGGCCACCATGGCGGTCCAGACCATGATCTCCTGATTTTCCCACAGTGCCCGGATCAGCAAGGGAAGCTGATCGGAGAACTTGGGGTGAGAGACCACGAAATCCTCGCCGCGCCCCAAGGCAACCATTTCCGACAGGGGCGAGGCCAAGACCGATAAAATCAGGCCAAGCGCCATCTTGCCGGTGGGGCAGACGCCACCTGGAAACGACTCGCCGAACAGCGATCCGATGGCGAAAGCCTCGCGCCACCCTTGACCCAATATCATCATACGGGCCAGGGCATAAGCCGTGATCCCGACACAGGGAACCAGAAATTCCAGGGGCGGAATATCGCGGTAACGGCCATTGACCAAAAGCAGGACCGAGATGGAGATGGCGCAAAAGCCGTAAAGCGAGACCAGCCACTCTCCCAGACGGCTCTTATAGGGCGAAGCTTCAATCCGAAACCCCTCCCCTGCCGCCTTTAGCAGAAGAACCGCCAGAGCCGCATGGGCCGCCATACGGGCATAGGCCCAGACATCCTCGCCCATATCATAAGCCAGCGCCTGAGCATTGATGATTTGCCACACCACCAAGGCCGCCAGTACCTGAGCCAGAATCGCCACCGCGAATCCCGCCCTCACCTGATAACCTTCGGAGCGACGTAGAAAATACAGGGCGGCGGCGGCACCGAGAATGCTGGAGACCAAACCATGACGCCACCAGAACGGGCTGGGATCAACCGGGCCGGACATGGCGAATTTGACCCGCCGCTCCTCGTCGATTACGCCCCATTTGGCACCGACAGTACCTTCCAGCTTGGCCTTCCACGGCTGGTCAAAGGCCTCCACCACATTATAGTCGAATCCGTTTTCCTTGGAGACCCGTGCCAAGGTGCGCACGAAACGCGCTG
>JAYTWE010000501.1:0-9204 GCA_043744055.1 Magnetospirillum sp. | reverse complement strand
AACGAGTCGCTGTCGCTCATCATGACCCTTATCATGGCCTTCGGCTTGGCATTTCAAATGCCGGTTCTACTCACTTTGCTGGCCCGCGTCGGGTTGGTGACATCCAAGGGATTGGCGGAGAAGCGCCGCTTCGCCATCGTGGGCAATTTCATCTTCGCCGCCGTTGTGACACCGCCGGATATCGTCAGCCAATGCTCGCTGGCCATCCCCATGGTTTTTCTCTACGAAATGTCCATCATTTCTTCTCGTTGGGCGCAGAAGAAGCGGGCTCAGGCCCAGGCCGAGGACGGTATCGTCGAAGACGAGACGGTGGACGAAACTGATTTCAATACGTAGCAGCCGGAAGCCTTCCCATGCATGACCTCAAGTCCATTCGCGAGACCCCGGACGGATTCGATTCTGGCCTCAAGCGTCGTGGCCTGGAGCCGCGCGCCCAGCAGATTTTGGAGCTGGATACAAGGCGTCGCGCCGCCCAGACCGCTTTTCAGGAGTTGCAGGCGCGACGGAACGATGTTTCCAAGCAGATCGGCGGCTTGAAGAAGAGCGGCGGCGATGCCAGCGCCCTCATGGACGAGGTGGCAAGCCTGAAGGAACGCATCCCGGCGGTGGAGGAAGAGGATCGGGCGCTGGGTGTGGAGATTGATGCTATCTTGGCCTCTATCCCCAATCTGCCCGGTGACGATGTGCCCGAAGGCCCCGATGAAAGCGCCAATGTGGAGCTGCGTCGCTGGGGAATTCCCAAGGAATTCGACTTTCAGGCCCTAGACCATGACGCTATCGGCGCCAAGCTGGGCCTGATGGATTTCGACGGGGCCGCCAAACTGTCGGGGGCGCGGTTCGTGGTGCTGAAAGGTCAGTTGGCCCGGTTGCAGCGGGCGATCGGTCAGTTCATGCTGGATCTCCAGACCACCGAGCACGGCTATACCGAAATTGATCCGCCGTTGATGGTTAAGGACGGGGCCGCTTTCGGCACCGGTCAACTGCCCAAGTTCGGCGAGGATCTGTTCAAGACCAATACCGGCCATTGGCTGATTCCCACCGCCGAGGTTCCGCTGACCAATCTGTTTGGTGACGAGATCGTCGAGGAAAAGCAGTTGCCGATCCGCATGACGGCGCTGACGCCTTGTTTCCGCTCCGAGGCCGGGGCGGCGGGCAAGGATACCCGTGGCATGATCCGCCAGCATCAGTTCCATAAGGTGGAGATGGTTTCCATCGCTCATCCCGATCAGTCGGCCGACGAGCATGAGCGTATGACCAAATGCGCCGAGACCGTTTTGCAGCGCTTGGGGCTGGCCTATCGGGTCATCGTTTTATGCACCGGCGATATGGGATTTTCCTCACGCAAGACCTATGACATTGAGGTCTGGCTGCCCGGTCAGCAGCGGTTCCGTGAAATCTCCTCCTGCTCCAATTGCGGTGACTTCCAGGCTCGGCGTATGAAGGCCCGGTTTAAGTCCGAGGGCGAAAAGGGGACCCGCTTTGTCCACACTCTCAATGGCTCTGGCTTGGCGGTGGGGCGGACTCTGATCGCCGTGATGGAGAATTATCAGCGTACCGATGGCTCCATTCAGGTGCCCGATGTTCTGTTGCCCTATATGGGCGGGTTGGAGGTTATTGGCTGATATGTTCCCGCCGGTCTGCGATCTTTCCAATCTCCGCATCCTGATTTCCAACGATGACGGCATCAATGCTCCCGGTATCAAGGTGCTGGAGAAGATCGCCCGGATGATTTCCAAGGATGTCTGGGTGGTGGCCCCGGAACATGAGCAAAGCGCTGCGGGACATTCCTTGACCATTCGCCGCCCGCTGCGGGTCCGCCAGCTCTCTCGGCGGCGATTCGCCGTGGATGGAACCCCCACGGATTCCGTTCTGCTGGGCGTTAATCATGTGATGACGGGGCGAAAGCCCGATCTGGTGCTGTCGGGAATCAATCGCGGCTCCAATCTGGGCGAGGACGTGACCTATTCCGGCACCGTGGCGGCGGCCATGGAGGCCACTATTCTGGGAATTCCCTCCATCGCTTTGTCCCAGTATATCAACCACCCCCATCCGGTGAAATGGGCCACAGCCGAACATTGGGCGCCCCATATCATCCGTAAAGTCATGGCTGCCGGGTGGGGCCGTAATGTGCTCATCAACGTCAATTTCCCCGACGTCATTCATTCCCATGTCACCGGGATCGAGGTGACTCGCCAGGGTAAGCGCAAGTTGGGTGACAACATCCTTGAACGGGCCGACCCGAGAGGCGAGCCTTATGTGTGGATCGGAGCGCAGCGGGCCGAAGAATGTTCGACTCCCGGTACTGATATTGAAGCGGTGCTGCGGGGGGCTGTCTCGGTGACGCCGCTTTGTTTTGATTTGACCCATCGCGAGACCATGGGGGCCTTGGCCTCCGTCTTTAAATGAGTTTTATTTCACCATGAGTCCGGGCGAACCCCGCGTCATCAGGCTTCTGATGGAATTACGGCGCATGGGCGTGGCCGATACCCGCACCTTGTCCGCCATTGAGCGGATACCCCGCGATCTGTTCGTGGCAGATCCATTTCTTGACCAAGCCTATGAGAATACCGCGCTTCCCATCGGCTGTGGCCAGACCGTCAGCCAGCCCCTGGTGGTGGCGCTGATGACTCAGGCGCTGGAAGTGGGCGATCGTATGAAGGTTCTGGAAGTGGGAACCGGTTCTGGTTATCAAGCTGCGGTCCTGGCGCTGCTGTGTCGGCGTCTTTACAGCGTCGAGCGGCATAAATCTTTGCTAGTCCAGGCCGAAGAACGTTTTAAGCATCTCCGCCTCCATAATATTACTGCCCGTGTCGGTGATGGATCTCGTGGCTGGCCGGAACAAGCCCCGTTCGACCGCATCATCGTTACCGCCGCCGCCCCGGATATTCCGCCCGCTCTGGTGGATCAGCTGAAGCCTGACGGCATTATGATTTTGCCTTTGGGCGATGTTGGCGGAATGGATCAGGAATTGGTTCGGATCACCAAGACTTCCGACGGTATCGACATCCATCCGTTCATGCCGGTTCGTTTTGTTCCCCTGGTCGAAGGTCTGCCGGAAGAATGAGGGGGCTATCCCCCTTGCATTTGAAGCGGGTATAGTGGTGGTTATGCGTGTTGCTCTACATCATCTAGTCCGCTTCCTTCCGATTCTGGTCATTGCCGGAATGCTGACCGCGTGTCAGCCCAGTTGGGATTCGCGGGTGCCGGTAGGACAGGGGAATGCTGGCGGTCCCATGCAGGTCCAGCGCCCTGCCATGGTGACGGTTTATTCCGGCGATACGGTCTATTCCATTGCCCGGCGCTATTCGCTGTCCGTGCGTGAATTGATCGAGTTCAATAAGCTACAGCCACCCTATAGTCTTGTGCCCGGTCAAGCCTTGCGGCTTCCCGGCGGTGGGTCTGATTATGTGGTTCAAAAGGGCGATACCCTGTCGGTGTTGGCCCGGCGTTTCAAGGTGGACCTCATCACCTTCGCCGCCACCAATAACAAAAAGCCGCCATTCGTGCTTCATGTGGGAGAAAGGCTGACCATTCCTGGGGGAAAGGGAGCCGTGGCCACGACAGCATCCCATTCACCTTCAGGTTCTGGCAGCGGTGGGATTGCAGTCACTCCCCCTTCTGGCTTTGGCGAGACATCGCGGGCCGATAGCGCTGCACCCCAGGCTTCATCACCACCGGCCTATGCCGCCAATCCCGGCAAGTCAAACATGGTGGCCGTGGTTCCCCCCCCACCATCGCGCGGCGGCAGTACGTTCTTGTGGCCGTTAAAAGGGGAGGTTCTGGCCGAATTCGGGCCTCTTGCCGGGAAAGGTCAGCATAACGACGGACTGAACATCGCGGCCCCAAAGGGTACTCCGGTTAAGGCTGCGGAAAATGGTGTGGTTGCCTATGTTGGAAACGAGTTGAAAGGTTTCGGCAATCTTCTTCTCGTTAAGCATGCTGATAATTGGATGACCGCCTACGCCCATAACGATCAGTTGAAGGTCAAAAGAGGCGATCAGGTCCGCCGGGGACAAGTCATTGCGACTGTCGGATCTTCAGGCAGCGTAACCACTCCTCAGTTGCATTTTGAGATCAGGCGTGGAACCGAAGCGGTCAATCCCAACGACTATCTCCAAGATAGTGTTGCCATGGCTCAAAACCTTACTTCTCCTGTGAGAATTGCGTATTGACCTTACTGTTGGAAACCGACACGCTGGTCTGAATAAAAGAACGCCCGTTCGGCCAAAACGCCCAAGTCTTGGTCAAAGCGAATGGGGAATGAGGGAAGCGACCAACGGAGGAGGCCCAGGATGGCGAGCGACACCGCGAGCGATTCAAGGAATAGGGACCGACTCAGATTTTTACGTCTGGATGACGAAACCGCCAAGACCCTGAAAGGGGCGCGGCCGCTGGTGGATGGCGCCATGCCCGCCATCGCTGATGCCTTTTATGCCCATCTCCTGAAATGGCCCGAGATGGCAAAGCTGTTGGGTGATGGGGCCAGGGTCGGGCACCTTAAGAAGTCCCAGCAAGATCACTGGCGCAATCTGTTCTCCGGCCGCTTTGATGAGGACTATTTCAGCCACGCCACCGAGATTGGGGTGACCCACGAGCGGATTGGCCTGGATACCAGTTGGTATCTTGGCGGTTATTGCTTCGTGCTGGAACGGTTGATCGGCCAAATCCACGATAAGGTGGACAAGATTCGGTTCAGCCAAGTCATGTCGGCGGTTATGCGTGCCGCCTTTCTTGATATGGATCTGGCGGTCAGCACTTATATCGAGCGTGGTGAGGCCGGTAAGCTGAAGCGTGAGATGTTGGCTTTATCCGATGCCATCGACAACGAAGTTGCCGTTACGGTTGGTGATATCGAGACCCAGGTCGCTCGCCTGATTGCCGGAGCCCATGAACTTGGCGATGTGGCTTGCGCGTTGAAAACTATGGCGGAAGCCGTAACCTCTGCGGTCGCCGTGACCAGTGACAATGTGCAGTCGGTGGCTGGGGCGACGGAAGCCCTGGAAGTCACCTCGCGCGAGATTTCAGCCAAGGTCCATGGCACATCCCGTTTGACCGAGGCGGCCCAGAGCAAGATGGAAGAGGCGGCCAGTACGGTCGAGGGATTGAAAGAGGCCACGGGGCGCATTCGCGATGTGGTGCGACTGATCCAGTCCATTGCCGGTCAAACGCGGATGTTGGCTCTGAACGCCACCATTGAAGCGGCTCGGGCTGGCGAGATGGGGAAAGGGTTCGCCGTGGTCGCCGACGAGGTGAAGCGTCTGGCGCGGCTGACCGATGATGGGATTCGAGGCGTGAATGCCCAAGCCCAGGCCATCGGCCACGCCACCGATCAGACCGTGGCCATGGTGGAAGAGGTCACTCTTTCCATTCAAGACATCAACACAATCGCACAAGAGGTCAACAGCGCCAGCGAACAGCAAATCGCGGCAACCACTGAAATCAAGGACAACGCCGATCAGGCGGCGCTTCATACGGATACGGTCTCCGGCCACGCTCATTCCGTGCTGGAGCAAGCGGAACGAACCGGTATCACCGCCCAGCGGGTCAATGAGCTGTCGTCGGTTGTCCAACGCGATGTCAGCGATCTTCAGAGACGACTGGGGATTATTCTGCGGTCCTCGGCGGCAGGTGATCGCCGTGCGGTACCTCGTGTTGCGGTGGGGGTGGCGTTCAAGGGGAAGTTGGGGGCAAAGGATCTTGCCGGGCATACGGGTGATCTTGCTGTCAAAGGCACTGTTCTGGCGGGGCTTAATGATAAGAGCCTGGTGGGGAGTACCGGAACTTTTGACTTCGAGGGGTTCGGGTCGCTTGTTTGTGATGCGGTGGGGGCCAGTGTCTTGGGACTCCATCTTCATTTCCGGGAGATTTCGCCGGATGTGGTGAAGGCGATCCGGGCTATTCAAGATCAGGCTCGGATTGAAGAGAAAACCTATATCGAGGCCTGTCAGTCCGTGGCCAGCGGGGTGACTGCCGCCTTTGAAACCGCGATTAAAAGCGGACGTCTCACCGAAACAGATCTGTTCGATACTCGTTACGCGCCCATCGCGGGCACCGATCCCCAGCAATTTATGGCCAAACACACCAGCCTCACCGATGAGGTGGTGCACCAGTATACGGAGGCGGTGCTGGAGCAAGATCAAAGGGCGGTTATCTGTTGTGTCGCCGACCGCAATGGCTATATCGCCACCCATAACAAGAAGTACTCACAGCCGCAACGGCCCGATGATCGGCTTTGGAATGTGGTCAATTCCCGCAATCGCCGTATCTTTGATGACCGGGCCGGGTTGGTGGCGGCTCGCAATACGAATCCGGCTTATGTGCAGACCTATCCCCGCGATATGGGTGGGGGGAACTTCATCTTGCTGAAGGAGTTCGACGCCCCCATCACGGTGCGGGGGCGTCATTGGGGCTGTGTCCGGTTGGCGATTAAGCCGTGAACCTATAGGGATTTTCCCAGGCGGCCTGCCAGGTCTTGGATATATTGCCACGCGACGCGGCCCGAGCGCGAACCGCGCGTTACGGCCCATTCATTGGCCTCGCGGTGCAATTCCTCGACGGTGATGGGGAGGCCGTAATGAGCGACATAGCCTTCGACAATGGCGAAGAATGTGTCTTGGCCGACATGGTGAAAGCCAAGCCACAGGCCGAAACGGTCGGACAGTGAAACCTTTTCCTCGACCGCTTCGCCGGGATTGATGGCGGTGGAGCGTTCGTTGTCGATCATGTCACGGGCCATGAGGTGGCGTCGATTCGAGGTGGCATAGAACACCACATTGGTCGGGCGACCTTCGATTCCGCCTTCCAGAACCGCTTTCAGAGATTTGTAGGCATCGTCTTGCTGATCGAAGGACAGGTCATCACAGAACAGCACAGCCCGGCGGCCGCCATCCTTGAGCATTTTCAGGCAACGGGGCAGGGACGGGATATCTTCCCGATGAATTTCCACCAGGGCCAATGATCTTGGATGTTCAGCATTGAGGGTGGCGTGAACCGCCTTGACCAGGGAGCTTTTCCCCGTTCCCCTGGCGCCCCACAACAAAGCGTTATTCGCGGGTAAACCCTCGGCGAAACGCCTTGTATTGGCAAGCAGCTGTTCTCTCTGGCGCTCGATCCCCTGGAGGAGAGCGATGTCAACCCGATTGACGGTGGCGATAGGTTCCAGCCTGTCGGGGGCCGCATGCCAAATAAAAGCATCGGCGGCAGCCAGATCCGATGCCGCCAAGGGCCGTGGCGCCAGGCGTTCAAGGGCATCGGCGATGCGGTTCAAGGCGGAGATGGCTTCAGCTTGGCTCATGATGGGAGGTCCGAAAGGGATATCATCGGGGAGGCGGGCGGTCGAAGGAGCCTATCATCTCATCGCTCGGAGGCAAGGTTTTGTGAAAAATGCCACTTGGCGTTTGCATCGCCGCATTTGGCCGCTATATTCCGGCAACGATTTTATTCGGCGAATTTGCCTTAGGAGACAGTGATGTTCGTGTCGCCCGCTTACGCTCAGGCCGCTGCCGCTTCCGGCGGCACTTTTGGCGCTATCGAGCAGTTTCTGCCGCTCGTTCTGATTTTCGTGGTGTTTTATTTCCTGCTGATCCGTCCGCAGCAAAAGCGGATGAAGTCACATAAGGAAATGTTGAACCAACTGCGTCGTGGCGATCGCGTCGTCACTTCCGGCGGCATCATCGGCACCGTCAACAAGCTGGTGAGCGATACCGAAGTGGTTCTGGAGATCGCCGAGGGCGTCCGCGTCCGCGTTATCCGCTCCACTCTGACCGAGGTTATGTCAAAGACCGAGCCGGTTGCCGCTGGCAAGGAAGATAAGGCCGAAGTCGAGAAGTCCGCCGAGAAGTGATCGGCGTTTTGATCATCCCCAAATCAGCACAGGCCGGGATATGAGTCATTTCCCCACGTGGAAAATCGCCTTGGTGGTGGTGACGAGCTTGCTCGGCATCACCTTCGCGTTTCCCAATCTTCTGACGCGTGAGCAGACCGACAAGCTGCCGTCCTGGCTGCAGCCGGTCAGTCTCGGCCTGGACCTTCAGGGCGGTTCTTACCTGTTGCTGGAAGTGGATACCGTTTATGTGGTACGCGAACAGCTGACGTCGCTGGTCGAGACCGTGCGCACCAATCTGCGCAAGGAAAAGATTAAATATTCCGATCTGGGGGCCAAGGGCGATCTGGTCAGTGTTCGGATCATCGAGGCTGAAGATCGGGTCAAGGCGCGGGACTTTCTGCGCAAGCTCGATCCCGATGCAGCACTTGATGTTCGTGACGACGGCTCCATGGTGCTGAAATATTCGGAAGAAGCGGTCAAACGCCGCAAGATGTCGGCGGTGGAGCAGTCTCTGGAAATCGTTCGTCGCCGTATTGACGAATTGGGGACGCGTGAACCCTCCATCCAGCGTCAGGGCGAGGACCGCATCGTGGTTCAGCTGCCGGGTGTCAAAGACCCCGACCGCATCAAGTCGCTGTTGGGCAAGACTGCCAAACTCACCTTTCATCTGCTCGACGATAGCAGCAGTTCAGAAGAGGCCTTGAAGGGGCGTGTTCCGCCTGGCTCCATGGTTCTGCCCTCGGCCGAGCGTGAGCGTGGGTTTCCTGAAACCTATGTGGTCCGCAAACGCATTGAAGTGGGCGGCGACATGCTGGTGGATTCCAGGGCCACTTATAGCGATGGCCGTCCGGTCGTGAGTTTCCGTTTCAACGCGGCTGGGGCTAAGAAGTTCGGCGATGCTACCCGCGACAGCGCGGGCAAGTTCCTGGCCATCGTTCTCGATGAAAAAGTCATCAGCGCGCCGCGCATCAACGAACCCATCTTGGGTGGTTCGGGTATTATTTCCGGCAGCTTTACCGTTCAGCAGGCGCAAGACCTTTCCTTGCTGCTGCGAGCTGGCGCTTTACCAGCGCCGCTGCAAGTGCTGGAAGAACGGACTGTCGGCCCCGATCTTGGGGCGGATTCCATTAAAGCCGGCGCCATCGCCAGTCTGCTTGGGTTGATCTTGGTTGTCGTGCTGATGGTGGTCATCTATGGCATGCTGGGGTTGCTGGCCGATATCGCCATGATCCTCAACCTGATTTTGCTGCTGGCGGCATTGTCCGTTCTTGGGGCGACGCTGACCCTTCCCGGTATTGCCGGTATCGTCCTTACCATGGGGATGGCGGTGGATGCTAATGTGCTGATCTACGAGCGCATGCGTGAGGAGCAAAGGAATG
>JAYTWE010000500.1:0-1877 GCA_043744055.1 Magnetospirillum sp. | reverse complement strand
TATCCGCCTGACCATCGGCCAGCAGGCGCCCCACCGGCCCGGCAGGGCCGCCGGTCAGGACGATCAGCCCGTCAGAGCGAGTCTCCAGATCATGCAGAGTGACCTGAGGCGTCTCACCCGCTTCGGTCTCAAGAAAGGACTTGGAGACCAGCTTCAAAAGATTGAGATAACCCGACTCGTTCTGACTCAGCAGCACGACCCAGTCGGGGTCCGGCTTGCGGCCATCCTTGGCCGGTGGCCCATCCTCGCGCCGGATGGCAAGCTGAACCCCCACCAGCGGCTGGATTCCCGCATCGGCACAAGAAACCGAGAACTCCAACGCCCCGAACAAATTACCGGTATCGCAAATGCCCACGGCAGACATGTTCGCTTTCTCGCACAGCTTAATCAGCTGTTTGAGCTTGATGGCCCCTTCCGACAAGGAATAGGCGGTGTGGACACGAAGATGAACGAAATCAGCATAGCTAGGCATAGTATGAGATTAACGTATCGGAGCGCGGGCGTCCCGCCCGCTTTTTCACAATCCACGCCAATAAGCGCTTCCCCACCGCCACTCTGTCGCCTCACGGCAAAGCCCCGCTTTAACCGGATTGTATTCAACATAGTGAATAGCCGCATCGAGATGGTGCTGATTTCGGATGAAACGATCAAAATAATCAGGCTGCCATACCACCCCAGCCCTACCCGCCGATCACCGCATGCAGACCGGCGCCGATCAGGACGACGAAGGTTCCGATCATACCGAACTGGCGGAACTTCATCTTCGCCATGCCTTGGGTAATGCCATAGGCGTGAGATATCCGCGCCAGAACCAGCACGCTTCCCAGCACATGGATGGACCAGGACGGTGAAGCATTCATCTCGGCCAGGGCGATCAGCAGCAGAGCGAAGGGAACGAATTCGGCGAAATTGCCATGGGCGCGAATCGCACGCTGAAGCTGCTCGTCGCCACCATCACCCAAAGCCGCCTTGGCCCGATAGCGTTGCTTGATGACCAAAACGGTAAGGGTGACGTAAAGCAGCGCCAGGGCCAGGGCGTAACAGGCGACGATCTTGGGCATCATGACAAAGGTCCTTCAACCAGTAAGCCGTCCTGCAGACGGATGATACGATCCATGCGCCGCGCCAGATCGGGATTATGGGTGGCGATCAGAGCAGCGACACCGGACCCGCGCACCAGCTTTATCAGCTCATCAAACACGCCCTCGGCGGTATGAGGGTCCAGATTACCGGTAGGCTCGTCAGCCAACAAAACCCGCGGCCCATTAGCGAGGGCGCGGCAGATAGCCACACGCTGCTGCTCGCCGCCCGACAACTGGCCAGGGCGGTGCTCGGCCCGATCGGTCAGCTTCATGCGGCCCAACAAATCCATGGCGTGCTCGCGCGCCTTAGACTTGGACACCCCTGCGATCATCTGGGGTAAGATCACGTTTTCCACCGCCGAGAATTCCGGCAGCAGGTGGTGATACTGGTAGACGAAGCCCAGATGGAGGCGGCGCAGACGAGTGCGCTCCCCCTCGCTCAGATTGCCCGCCGCCTCTCCGGCAAGGCGGACCTCGCCCGAATCAGGCTTTTCCAGCAGACCCGCGATATGCAACAGCGTGGATTTACCCGCGCCCGACGGCCCCACCAGAGCAACGATCTCGCCACCTCGGATGGACAGATCGGCACCGCGCAACACATCCAGGCTGTCTTTGCCCTGCTTGAAGCTGCGCCGCACATTTTCCAGCTTGAGCCCGTCATTCATAACGAAGAGCCTCCACCGGATCGAGATTGGCGGCACGCCAGGACGGATAGATCGTGGCGGCAAGGGACAGGCCCAGGGCCATCAGCACCACGGTCACCACCTCCCCGGTCTCCACCCTGGCCGGAAGTTG
>JAYTWE010000499.1:0-2172 GCA_043744055.1 Magnetospirillum sp. | reverse complement strand
GGTTTCTCCCCCACCAGCGTCTTTTTCGGCGGCGGCACTCCGTCGCTGATGGAGCCCGAAACAGTCGCCGCGCTGATTGCCGCCATCCGCCAGCACTGGTCCTGCGCCGAGGATCTGGAAATCACTCTGGAGGCCAATCCCACCAGTGTGGAGGCCGGACGGTTCCAAGCCTTTCGTCAAGCCGGGATCAATCGTCTGTCTCTCGGCATCCAGGCTTTGGACGACGAATCCCTGCGCTTTCTCGGCCGCCATCATTCCGCCGCCGAGGCCTTGATGGCGCTGGATATTGCTAAATCCACCTTCAGCCGGGTGTCATTCGATCTGATCTATGCCCGCCCCGGCCAGAGCCTGGAAAGCTGGCGGGCCGAATTAAGCCGCGCCCTGGAATTGGCCGGTGACCATCTATCACTCTATCAACTGACCATCGAAGACGGCACCGCCTTCGCCCCCGCCTATGCCGCCGGAGCTTTCGCCCTACCCGAGGATGAGGATTCCATCGCCCTGTTCGATCTGACTCAGGACATGACGGCAAAGGCCGGTCTACCCGCCTATGAAATCTCCAACCATGCCCGCCCCGGCTCCGAGTGCCGCCACAACCTTACCTATTGGCGCGGCGGAGACTGGCTGGGAATCGGCCCTGGCGCCCATGGCCGCATCCATGGCGAAGCCTTGGCCCAGATCCGCAATCCCGGCCCCTGGCTGGCGGCAGTGGAAAAGGCCGGACACGGAACTGAGCTGCGTGAACAGCTGGACGACAACGCCCGTACCGAGGAATTGGTCATGATGGGGTTACGGCTAACCACCGGCATCACCGCCCCGCTTGCAGACCAACTAAACCCCGAAACCATCGCCCGCCTGATGAGCGACGGCTTCGTCTGGCACGATCAAGCCGGACTGCGCACCACCCCCAAGGGGCGGCTGGTGCTCAACGCGGTTCTGCGGGAACTCCTGGCTTAAACATTTCCTCGGGGCCTCGGCCCCGATCCCCGACCGAGAGGCTGAAGCCTCCCGGACCCTCCATCTTGATTGTCATAATAAAGGAGGTTCGGAGGCGTCCTCCGAGCGGGCCAGGGCGGCAGCCCGTCGCGAAGCGAGACTTTCGTCTAACGCCCGAACGCCGCCGGAGCGGGAGCCACTTCGCGGGCACCTTGAGGCGTGATCTCCTTGATGGTCATGCCGCGTTCCGCCACACCAGACGGCAGTAAGCGGAAGATTCCATCCACCCCGGAAAAACCGTTGGGATTTTGCAACGTCATCCCGGCATAGTCGCCGGAACCGTTGCGCGCCAAGGCAGCCGCCAGGGCGGCGGCATCATAGGCGATTCCGGCCACACCGCCGGTTCGAGGCGGGAGAGGACCGAACGCCTTGATATAGCGTTGCTCAAACTCGCCGTGACCAGCCAAGGGCGGAGCAGGATACCAACCTCCAGCCAAGGACGGTTCCGAGACCAGACGCGGGTCATCCCACAACAGAGTCCCCAACAATTTGGGTGCCTCCATCCCGTTTTCAGTAAGGAAATAGGTCAGCAACGACGAGATATTGCGCAACCGCACCCCATCATCGGGCAGCAAAATGGCATCAAATGGCGCCTTTTGTCCGGGCGGAACCCGACGATTGGTAAACCGCTTCACCACGGCGGTAAAATCCGTGGCGGCAGGATCGTAATAATCCAGCGCTACCAGCTCCATCCCCAGGGCGGCGATGGAATCCTTGGCCGCCTCGGCCACGGCACGGCCGTATTCATCGGAGCGGACCAAAACGCCGATGCGGTTCCGCCCCTGCTCCTTGGCATGAGCCAGAACACGAGCCACCTGAGTGCCGGGCAGGAAACCCAAAGCATAAACTCCCCCGCCCGCCACCGAACGATCCGTGGTGAAGGCCAGCATGGGAATACCTTGATCACGGGCCAAAGGCGCGGCAGCCTTCACTTCAAAGCTGAAGACCGGGCCTAAGATAATATCAACCCCTTGAGCCAAGGCCTGTTGCATGGCGGCGGCGGCACCCTCGGCCGTCCCCTTGGTGTCCAAAGGCTGAAGACTGAATTTGCCGTCCGCCACCTCGAACAGCGCCAGCTGGGCGGCATTGGACAAGACCTGACCGGTCCCCGCCTGGGGGCCGGTCATGGGAAGCAGCAAGGCGGCGCGAACCTCTCCCTTGGGATTGGCGGCGCGC
>JAYTWE010000498.1:0-1764 GCA_043744055.1 Magnetospirillum sp. | reverse complement strand
CGACGCTCTTGTCCTCCACCAAGCAAGATTGGGGCCATTCTAAAATCGGCTTCAGCCAAGACCAGAGCTCCGTCCCCGGATGGGCCGCCCAACTTGTGGGCGGACAGGGTCAGAAAGTCAGCCCCCAGACCAGTCAGGGACACCGGAATCCGCCCCACCGCCTGAGCAACATCGCAATGGAGCAATGCGCCATGGGCATGGCTGATCCGAGCCGCCTCCGCCACCGGCTGCATCACGCCAGTCTCATTATTGGCCAACATGACCGAAACCAAAGCAGACCGCGAATCGGCGGCCAGAATGGCATCGAGCGCCCGCAGATCAATCACCCCCAAAGCATCAACTGGAATAGTCAGATCAATACCGCCCTCCAGGATCGAAGGATGCTCAACCGCCGAGGCGATCCGCCTGATCCGACCGGTTCCCGCCAAAGCCAACCCATTGGCTTCGGTCCCGCCAGAGGTGAAAACCACACCTTGCGGCTCGGCCCCGACCAAGGCGGCCACCAGGGCTCTGGCCTGTTCAACCCTATGCCGCGCCGACCGTCCAGGGCCGTGGATCGACGATGGATTCCCCGCATGGAGCAATGCATCAAGCATGGCGGCCGCCACCTCTGGGCGCGCCGGGGCACCGGCGTTATAATCGAGGTAGACGGCCCTACTCACTGATCCTGACCTCTCTGCTTATATATCGAGTTACTGGGCGGCGACGGCGCCGGGAGTGGCGGCATCGCCAAGAAACATGCCCGAACTCCCCAAGATGCGACGTTCGCACACGTCAGCCAGGGAAACCGAGCTGAGATAGAGATAAATCTGATTGCCGAGTTCTTCCCACAGATCATGGGTGAGGCAACGGCCTTTGTTGTTGTGACAGCCCGCTGGCGAACCCGGCGAGCAACGCGTGGTCTGAATTGGCTCATCTACCGCCAAAATAATGTCGGAGATTCGCGTCTGTTGTGGGATTCGCGACAACAGATAGCCGCCCCCCGGTCCGCGCACGCTTTTCACCAGACCGCCCTTGCGCAGCTTGCCGAACAGCTGTTCCAGATAAGACAGGGAAATTTCCTGTCGCTCGGCGATGTCGGCAAGCGCCACCGGGTGCCCACTTGAGTGACCGGCCAGATCGACCATGGCCATAACGGCATAGCGTCCTTTAGTGCTGAGTTTCACGATTCAATCTCCCTGTTTCCGGTTAGCGTGTCACCGCACGCTTCAACCGCATGACTGCTTTGCTTTGTTTTTATATTCTTGGTCATTGCGGGCCTACGCCCGATTCCGCCCGGCTTTCCGCCGATTCGGGGTCTTCCAGATCCTGTGTCTTTATCGTATCGCTGGGCATCATGCGCGGAATACGGCCACAAGCTTCGGTCGGATGCCCGTGCAGCTCAGTCTCCAACTCCTGGACCCGCTCCAACAACGCGCTCACCTGACCGCGCACCGAGTCGATGGCGCGAACCACCGGATCAGGCAATTCCCCATCGGACAAGCCATAGGCGCAGAACTCGCCTTCCTGACGGCGCATCACCATACGAGCCGGAATGCCCACCATGGTCACGCCCGGCGGCACATCGGTCAGCACCACGGCATTGGCGCCGATACGCGCCCCCTTACCCACGGTGATGGGACCAAGAACCTGAGCCCCCGACCCCACGATGACCCCATCTTCCAAGGTGGGGTGGCGCTTTCCCTTGTGCAGCGAGGTGCCGCCCAAGGTGACGCCGTGGTACAAAGTAACGTCGGCACCGATCACCGCCGTCTCGCCGATCAC
>JAYTWE010000497.1:0-13289 GCA_043744055.1 Magnetospirillum sp. | reverse complement strand
TGACCGACCGGCATGTGGATCTGGTGGAAGAGGGACTGGACGTGGCGGTCCGTATCGGGCGGCTGGCGGATTCGTCGCTGATCGCCCGTCGCCTGGCTCCCATCCGTCGGCTTGCCGCCGCCGCCCCCGCTTACCTGGAACGGCGAGGAATTCCCCAGACTCCCCCCGACCTGATCCACCACGACTGCCTGACCCATGGCGTCATGGTCGCGACGGAGTGGCGCTTCACCGGCATTGATGGCCGCGGCTATGAAGTCGGCGTCCATGGGCGCTTCCACGCCGATAACGGCGATGTCTTACGGGTTATGGCGTTGGCAGGTCTGGGGATCGTGATGCTGCCCAGCTTTTTCCTGGGTGACGATATTCGCGCCGGACATCTGGTTCCTGTACTCGACGGTTTCGTACCGTTGGATGGCACCTTGAATGCGGTCTATCCCCATTCGCGGCATTTGTCGCCCAAGGTCAGAGCCTTTGTGGATTATCTGGCCGAGATGTTCGGCCCCGAACCCTATTGGGACAAAGGCATCATGCCAAAATTGACGCCATGACCGTGACCACGACGAGGGCGGAGCTTGCGGCGCCCCTTGGCGGCAACGAGGCCGACGCGCCAATCCATGGGAAGAGGCGGCACCGCCGGAGGGATGGCCTTGAGTCCATCCAAGGCTTCCAGCAAAGCGGCCCAATCTGTAAGGTCCAGTCTCATGGTTCTTTCCGTTTCATAAGCGATCAAAGATCAGTTATGCCCATGACTTCTTATAGCCGAGAGTGGGGGGACACACTGTGACGCCATGCACAATTCATTTATATTTATCAGAATGCCTCGACGGTTCACGGTGGCGTCATGAAGAGATACACGTTCCGCGCGACGGTTCCATGCGCAGATGGACGTCATGAGCCGTCGCGGCTGGCGCATGGCCGGCATGATCGCCACCTTTCTGACCTTGACGGCTTGCGCCCCCGAGCGTGACGCCATGCAAACCATCCGAGACAATCTCTTTTACGATGGTCTGGCGGCTTTTCACGAAGGCTTCTACAAGGAGTCAGCGGTTCGCTGGGAGCGCGCCGCCCATTTCGGTGATGGCGAGGCGGCGCGCAATCTGGGTCACCTCTATCGTCAGGGACTGGGAGTCGAACAAGACACCGCCATCGCCGTGGCCTGGTATCAAGTCGCCGCCGATGCCGGTGTGATCTCGGCTCAATACAATCTGGGCATGGTCTATTTGAAAGGCGGCCCCAACCTTACCCCCAACCGGCCGGTAGCCTTGTACTGGCTGAACAAAGCGGCTGCGTCTGGATTGGCGCCCGCCCAAGCCGAGCTGGCCCGGATCGAAGCGGAGCCTGTCACCGCTCAACCTGTCGCCACTAAGCCCTTAGCCGTTGTCGAGATAGCGCCCGTCTTTGCCCCGCCCGCCCCAACCTCACCTGCCGTAATACCCGCCATGATCGACCCTCCGGTCAAAGCCAGCATTCAGATCGGCTCTTACCGCTCACGCAAAGATGCCGAGAGCGATTGGCAACGCCTGCATCGTCCTGGGTTGGAGCCGGAAATCATCGCGGTTCGCCTGAAGGATGGGAAGCAGTGGTATCGGCTGGTGGCGCAGGGCCTTCTCGACGATGTGGAAGCCTATTGCCGTAATGCCCAGCAGCACCGCATCACCTGTTGGCCGGGGCATCCCAAGTCGCGCTAGAGCTTGTTGAGATTCAGCGCTTCGCCCTCCCCCGGCTTGCCGGGGGAGGGTTGGGGAGGGGGCATGGAAAACTCCCTCGTTGATAACACGGCTAAGGCCCCCCTCCCGACCTCCCCCCGGCAAGCCGAGGGGAGGAGAAAAAGGCCTCCATCCTCTGAATCCCAAGTCGCGCTAAGCTATTCCGTTTCGGGCGGATCACTTTGCAACCGGCGAATCAGTACCTGTGAATGCTCGACGGCGAAGGCGCCGGCGGTGTCTAGAATCAAAATGGCTCCGGCCAGCTTGCCCCAGGCCTCGCGCTGAATGGGTGAGGTGGGGCGCAGCTTGGCCCGCAGATCAATCAAGAGCCGCATCAAAGTGCGGCCCGGCATCAGCTCCACCGGCACATCGGGAACCGCCGCCACGCCATAGGCGGCTTCCACCGCCTGCAGACTCTCGCGGATATAGGCCTGATCGCCGGGCTCCAGCGCCAAAATCTGGTTGGGCGCTTTGCGAACCAATCGCTCTCCGGCAATATCGACGGGGGGACGGTCCATACTGCAAAATTCCTTATGCCAGGGCGAAAACCTGCACTCATTCCAATATAGGGTGGGGAATGGTCCGGGAGAAGATGTAGATGAGCCCATGGCTCATCCTTATGCTTACCCTCGCCGGGCGCGTCTTCCCGCCGCTTGGCCGCCGCCTCAACGGCGGCTGAGGATGATGCGCATTTAGCGCCTCATCCTTCAAACTCGCTCTCTCGCCTCTTTCAAGGTGTCATGAGCATGGTCGAAGGCAAGGCGGAAGGCGTCCAGCCCGTGGGGCGAGACGCTCCCGTCGGCAAGACCCAATAAAACCTGATTGAGCGCCGCGTCCAGTTCACCATCCAAGATGTCCAGGTCTTCGGCCTGGGTCGCGGCTTTGATGCGCTGAAACAGAGCGATCATTTCGATAGTGCGCTCGCTGGCCATCTGCGGCCGATGGCGGAGCATAGTCCCATAGAGGGCTACCGCTATGGAGCCCAAGGCTCCAGCCACTGACATGCCGATATAGATCAGATCGGAATAGCGATCGAAGAAGGTCTTCACCTCGCTTTCCACGTATTGCGCAGCGCCTTCATGGGCCGCGATCAAGGCGCCTTTTTCAGTATCAGGTGGCTCGATCTTGGTGGCGAAAGCATTTTCCACCGCCAGCTGGCGCCCGTTTTCAAACAGAGCCCGCATCAGCTCGATCACATGCTGTTCCGGCAGACCACGCCGCACCACCAGAATTTTTTGCAGCGCCACCGTCTCCATGTCGTCATCGGGGATGCGGGGCGATCCCGACAACAACCCAGCTTCGATGGTTTCGCTATAAATACCGGGAACCTTGCGTTGCAAGGCCTTGGCGTCACCCAGAGCATGGACGGCGAGGCCCTTCGTATGGGCCAGCCCCCCGAAATCGGCAGATAAGCCCAGTCGCGATACCGGATAAATCAGCAAGACCACATCCGCCGAAACCGGCAACAGCTTTTCCATACTGGTTCCGGGCAGGTAGGTTTTGATTTCGGTGCGTGAAAAGTCCGACTTGTATTGCTCCAGCAACCGACGCAGAAAAGCCTCATTGCGGCCGTCGCGGCCGATCACCGCCACCCGCTTCCCCTGAAGATCACCCAAGGTATTGATCTTTGCCCGCTTGGCTCCAACCAGAAGCAGGGCTTCGTGCTCCAGCACCGCCAAGGCCCGCGCATTGGCCGGGATCTTGCGGTCATCGGTACGGATGATGGCAAGATCGGCCTCGCGATGCGTGAAGCTGTGCAGGGCTTGGCTGCGGGTCTCGGAACTCACCACATTGAGCCTGACCGAGGAATGGTTCTGGCGCAACGCTTCGGACAGCTTGAGGGCAAAGCTGTTTTCAGGACTCCCCTCCGGCCCGACGGCCATGGTGATGATGGTCGGCCGCCGATACCATTCATTGGCCCCCACCACCGCCACTGCGGTCAGCAGCAGCGTCATCATGACCAGCAGAATAATTCGGCCGCGATTTCTCATCAGATCTCCCGATAGATGATGAGCAGCACCCCCACCATGGAGAAGCAGAAGGGCCAGACCAATCCGGCGATCTGTTTAACCCGGCCCTCACTCCGAATTTCCAGCCATCGCATCCATCCCGCCAACACCCCGAAGATGCCCATGGGGATATGGCTGAATTCGATCAGGAAGCGTTCCTTCACATCGGATAGAGTGTGATTGTGGACCAAAAGCAAGGCCGCGCCTACCGCACATAAGATGGGGAAAATCAAAGAGGAGCGTTCACTCTTCAGTCTGCCGGTCCGCACCGCCCATTCGAACAGACCGAACGGAAACAGTAACAAGCCCACCACCCGGTGCTGAAACACTTCCGGGTCGGCCAGGGTCTCGAAAAAGCCCTTGGGACCGATGGGCCAGCTTTCCGGGTCGGCCCGGATAAAGATGGCGGAGCCCAGAACCAAGAACAGCAGCGGCCAGTGACGCGCCCAGCGAGCGCCCGCACCATTGGCTATAGCCAGAACCCCCATGGTCAGCACGAAGATACCGGCCCAATTGTGGTTGAACTCGGACCACATCTTGTCCGCCAGCATCATGTCAGCAGACTTATTATCCGCAGAGTAGATACTGAGAGAGATCGAGTCGGGACTGACCAGGCGCGGACCACGGGTGGGAAGCATGCGCTCGGCGATCTCCGAGACGGTGGCCTGGAATTCAGTCTGATCGACGGCGGGCGGCTGAGACGCCATGGAAGCGGCGATCATCAAAACGGTGATGCCGATACCGATTTCGATTTCAGCGAAGCGGCGGAGACGGAACAGCCCCTTATCCTCGGCCTGACCATGGGTCGAGCGGCGATTCATGGCTCCCAGGAACAGCAATACCGCCATCAAGACGATCTTGGCCGAGGTCATGATGCCATAGGCGGTGCCCGACAATCCCCCCAGGGTCTCGATATAACCCCAGGCCAGCATGGCCGCGCCGATCAGCAGCAACCCCACTGCGACGGTGAACAAATTGGAGAACCGCACCCCCACCATCAGCCGTAAAGAATCTTCCTTAACCTTACCCAAGGCCAGCAACATGAAGGGGATGCCGCCGATCCACAAAGAGGCTCCGGCCTGATGCAAGGCATCCGCCAGCATGAAATAGGGCCGGTCATCCAGGCGGGCATAGGCGTGGCTGGACAAGACCGAAGCGGCCAGGACCAGGGCGGCCGCGACACTCAACAGAGCAATGCGATTACCGCTCGCTGAACGGGCGGCGAAACCGGCCATCAGGGCGCTGGCCGCCATGACCAGATTCCAGGTGACGAAATCGGCCCCCATCGCGTCCTTGGCGGCGATCTCCAGCCCGGCCACCAGCTGGGCCAGGGTATTGAAGATCGCGATGACCACAATGGCGGCCAGGGCGAAACCGGCCTGACTGGTCCAGCGCAGACCAGATGCCTCCAGTTCGGGAGCGGCCCCGGCCAGACGGTGAGCCAGGGGGCGAACGAAAGCCAGAATGAACATCACGCCGCCCAGCAGGATCGCTTGAGCGGAGAGCTGCATGCCGCGGAAGATGACGCCAAGAAAGGCGAGAATATCGGGGGGAAGAGCGGCCAGCACGGTCAGCGCTCCGTGGCGGTGAAGGGGACTTTGCCGCGACTGACATGGCCGTCCACGGACAATACATCCCAATTCAGACTATAGGCACCGGGCTTCAACCCCTCGGCAGAAGCGGAAATATCAGCCTCACTCTTGCCTTGCCTGACCTCCAGGGATTTTTCTCCGCCGGGGCCTTTAAGCAAAAGCCGCGACCGTTTAGCGTCAATCCGGCTGTTGTAATGAAGATTGAACTCCACCTTATCGCCGGAGACCTTGGCTTTGACGGCGGGGGAGGACTCCACCAGCACGGCATGGGCCTGGACGGCATTGGGCGACAACAAGCCGAATGCCGTAATAGCGCCCGCCAATAGGATCTTAAACATTGCTCCTCATCCTTCAATACAGATAGGCATCTCACAAGACCGTGCCATGCTCGCTTAATTAGGGCAACCATCCGACACGCATGGCTGCTAATTTTGATGGATGCGCACTTGACGGATTGCCAAGCAGCGGCACAGTGATACCTGAAGAAGAACTAAGTGGGGCGATATGGACCGGTTTGACCCGGAAGTGCTGTGGGCGGTACTGCTGGCCGAAGGCGTGGACGAACTCTCTGGCGAAGAACATCTTCGGCTGGCCGCTTGGCTTGACGCCAAGCCCCCGGAAGAACGAGATGCCCTTGCGCCTGGCTCCGAGGCTTTGGCGGGGCAGGTGTTAGGGCTTGCCACCGCGCTGATCGGCCTTGGCCGTATGGAGACCGCTTTCGCGGTCTTCCGCTTGTCCCTGGCCGGGTTCGAACGTTATGCCAAGCCGCGGTCGCAAGATCGTCTGGATGCGTTGCGCTCTTACGCCACCGCCTTACTGCGCGCTGATCGTCTGGACGAGGCGGAAGCGGCGGTCGAGCGTCTCGCCGTGCTGTCCAAGGCGCTGAAGACTGGGCGCGACGGCTGGGATTCCATCATACTCTTCCACCAAGCCGCCATCGCCGACCGGCGTGATCGTCAAGCCGAGGCCCCCGATCTGCTCCGCCGCGCCCTGGCACTGTCCGAGCGCGAATTCGGCCCCCTGGGCGGCTGGAGCGACATTATCCGCAACGCCTTGGTCAACAGCCTTGCCTTTCTCCGCCTTGACGAAGAGCTGATCGCGCTCTGCCGCAAGGCCGCCATTTTGTTCGACAACGATCCCGAAGCGGTTCGACCCTGGCTGATCCGACTGGTCGAACATGCCAGTCCTCATGGTGGAGGACGTGACCTGGAAACCGCCCAGCGCCGCCTGGTGGAAATCAGCTCCGCCTTGCTGGGACCGCAGGAACAGGCGGAGGATCTGGTGGGGCTGGGCCGCATCCTCGCGGAATCAAATAAGCCGGACGAGGCGCTGAAACCACTGGCCCAAGCCATCGCCCTGGCCGCGTCTCTAAAGGAAGAGCCTGGACTTCTCGCCTCCGCCCGGTTCTGGATGGCCGAGGCCATGGCCCGAACCGAAGACGGTGACCCCGAACAGATTCACGAATTATACCGCTCCGCCATCGCGGGATTTACCGAAGTGGCGGGAAGCCGGGACGATGCCACTCTTTACGCCCGCAACGCCTTGGGGCGATTTCTACAAGATATGGGCTTACTTGAGGATGCCGAGACCGAAATCGCCGCCGTCTGCGCCGATGCCGAGACCGAGCGAAGCCCACTTGCCCCCGAATTGGCCGAAACATTGGCTCGGCTGCGCCGCCGACGGCTGGCGACACGGGAAAAGGGCCGCCTGTTCGGCTGGGCTCTGAACCTGGGCAGGGAAGCCCATGGCACTGACCGCCTCTCTCTCGTTCTAACGGGATTACGAGCGGTGGCCGATCAAGCCGAATCCGCCGCCGATCGTTATCGGCTTTGGGCTGAAACCGCGATTCTACTGGCCTCTGTCGGTCATGAGGACCAAAGCGTCACTATTCTCGCAACCAATCTGGCCGGGCCGGAAGCCGGAGCGGAACGGGCGCGAGTCCAAGCCCAACTGGCGACGGAACGTTTAAAACGCGGAGATACCGAAGCTGGCCGCGACGCGATCACCCAAGCCTGTGCCCAGGCGCTGGAGACAGGCGGAACGGCTCTCGCCGAAATTCTTCATGCCCTGGCCCAAGGCGGCGGGAGCGAGGCCCTGGCCTTGGTGGAAACGGCAATCCCGCTATCGGCCCGACCACGTCTGCGCGATGCCATGATCGCCGAGCGGCTGCGCCACGGTGATCTGGACCGGGCCTTGGCATTGTTCGAGGACTGGCGCGGTGCGGCCTTGGCGGTAGAAACCATTCGCGATCTGGGCGTCCAAGCCGCCGAGGCGGGACGCTCTGACGAGGCAGTGGCCTTGGCACGACGTCTGGCCGATACCGCGCTGGATCAAGACGCGGTCGGAATCTTGCTCCAGGTCGGGGCGGAAAGCGAAGCCTTGGCTGCGGTCGGGGCACTGGAATCCGGGCTCCCCTTCATTACCGGAGTGGCTTTGGCCGCCCGTTATTTCGGCATGAAAGGCGAACGGGCTCTGTTCGTACGCCGTGCCGGAGAAGCCTTCACCCATCTGGGCGATCATTCCATGCAGGCGGATACGGTCGGCAGACCTCTCCGCCATTTGGCCGAAGGGGCGCTGGAACTGATGGGGAAGGATCAGGCCCTGGTCTGGGCGGCGGGCTTGCTGCCGGATCATCTGGTGGCGGGCTTCGCCACGGCCATGGGGCGCGCCTTGGAAGAAAAACGCGGCATCGGCAGCGAGGGCGCCGCCTTGGACCAAAGCCTCGCCCAAGAACAAAGCAAATCTCTAGCGGCGCTCGGCCGCTGGGACGATGCCGTCATCGCCCTGGCCAGCATGACCAATCCCGCCGCCATGGTGGATTCATGCATCCATGTGGCGGCAGCAGCCAAGGCGGGCGGGAATTCCGAAGCCGCCGCCCGCGCTCTTAAAGTCGCGTTCGGCCGCCTGTCCGGGGCCGATGCCCAATGCGGGCGCCGATTAGGTGAGGCGGTGGCTGAATCATTGCCAGCCGAATGGCGGGGGGCTTTCGCCGATGCCGCCCTAAGTCGGGCTGCCGCCATGGATGACCTTCATGCCGCGACATCATATGTGGTGGCGGCTGCTCATGCATCCATGGGCGCGGTGGACCCCGAAGACTCCACAAGAGAGGATATGGGCTCCCGCCGTTTGGCTGCCGCCTCAATGGCGGCTGACTGCAGCGTGCGCCGGATTTAGCGCACGCTGCTCTAGGGCTTGTTGAGATTCAGACTATGGAGGCCTTTTTCCCCTCCCCCGGCAAGCCGGGGGAGGGAGAAGTGTTGAATCTCAACAAGCCCTAGGTAGTCTAAGTTTCAAGCGAGGAACGATACGCCACGTTTGGAATCGCCGCTCAAGGATCCAGATTTCGCCGAGGCCCCGCCTAACTCTTGGGCATTGCCATAAAGCAAGGCTGCCCGTGTGGGAGATTGAGAGATGGTTTCCCCGGTGGAGGTGTCGCGCCAAACCTGGATCAGGGCACCGGTCAGAGCGTCTTGGGTAAAGATGGGGCTGGAATAAAAGACCGCATTGGATGACGACGAGGCCGTGGTGGAAGACGATGATTGGGACGAGCCCTCAGCCGACGTTGCCGACCGGGTTGTCGCGCCTGATGCCTCGTTAATCCTGGTGATGCCGGATAAATCCATTGCTCTCACCCTGCCGGGGTCGTCCTAGACATCCAATATAGCATAATTCCCGATGTTTTGGGCAAAGGGGAATCGCTCCACCACAATAGCGGCAACCGCTTCGGCGATCCGACGGGGGCGTTCGTCAATTCCCGACAACTTGACCGAGCCGATTCTGGGATCAATCTCGGCGATTTTATTTCCCGCCTCCACCGGCACCCCGTCATGGGTCAAGCCTCGAACCACCCCATGAAAGACAGCGGTCACCAGCAGGTCATCAATACTGGCGATAGCCTCGCCGGGATGCACCTCTTGGCCGATCTCCGCAATGGCGCGGAGAGTCCCTGTCTTTGGCGCATAGCGGAAGCGGTCACGGGCATGCCCCAGAACAGCCCTTGGCTCCCCCGCCAAAATCATGGTTTCGCCCTGCCGGATGATCTGGCCAAGCGAGTCCCAGCTGGTCTCCACCGCCACATCCACATTGATTCCGATCACACAACCCGGCCCCATGCCGATCACCAGCGGGGCCAAGCCGATCTGCGGTTCGGGACGGTGCTGCTTGTTCATACGCGCATCGACCAGCCCATCCCAGGCACAGCCGTTCAAGGCTTGGGAGAAATCGCAATACAGCAGAGGAATCCGCCCCACGGCCCAAACGGACTCTGACTGGATCGGATCGGTGATGCGCTGGGCCGTCAGACCTTCCAGCTTTGCTGATCCATTGAAGACCGCGTCAGAGAATGCCATGGGCCGACGGATGGCAATGGGCGGACGGCTGGCCTGAAGAGCCACGGCGGCCCCCTTACGAAATAGCAAATGAGCAATCGCCGAAGCGATTTCACCCGCACCGCGTACCAAAACCCTCGTTCGCTTCGGCTCTGTCATGACGGCACGATCCGCATTTATCTGCTGGGCAACATCCGGCGCATCACGTCATCCTTCAAGATGAAGTGATGCCGAAGCGCCGCGATCACATGACCGGCCAGCGCCAGAGCCAACACCCATCCCAGCACTTCGTGTCCAGCCTTCAGAGTTTCGCGAAGAGCGTCATTCTTGTCCACCAGGATGGGCAGAGCAAAGCCGAACAGCGATACCGCGCGTCCGGCGCTTTGCGACATTAAGATTCCATCAGCCGGAATAGCCAGCATCATGATGTAAAGGGCGACATGCCCCAATTTGGCCAGCCATCGTTCGTAAGCGGGAAGGCTTGACGGCAGGAGCGGCTGTGGCCGAATGATCCGCCAGGCAAGGCGGCCCACGGCAAGGATCAAGATGATGACCCCGATTTCCTTGTGCAATCCAACCACTTCGACCCGAAGGGGGCCTTTGGGCAGGACGTCGATCATATGCCCCACCACCCACAGGGCAAGGATCACCCCCGCCATAACCCAATGCAAAATACGGGCGACAGAATCGTAGGATTCAGGATTGCTCGGCCTCATCGCGTTTCCCCTTGTTCGGCGATGCAATGCGGGGACCATAGCATGGCCGCAAACAGCGCGGATGGTTGACTTTAGCGGGGCAGGCCCTACCCTCTTGCAGGAACGGGACATGGCTGGGGCATTCGTAGCGATGCGACATCGATTCTTACAATACATAACGGTGCTGATTTCGCTGGTGGGCTTTACCGCTTGTACTCGGCACGACGTAGTGGGCCATCCTCCCCCTGCCGGGTCATGGCCATCACCGGCGCAACCACAGGCGATGATTCAATTGCCCGCCCCTCCCCCGATTCCGTTGAACACTCCTCCTGCCCTGGACAATGACCCCGAGGCCCAGCGCTTCCATGCCCTGCATCGTCTGGTGGAAGAAGGCGTGGTCCGCTCCGACGAAGCGGATGCAAGACGCACCGCCAATCTGGGGGCCTTGCTGCCCTATTCGGCACCGGCTCCAGCCGCCGGACTGGCTCGGGCCGCCCCCTTGCAACATATGGTCGATAAGCTTGCCGCTCTGTCCGTCATCCCCGACTCATCTTCGACAGGAGAGCGTGGTTTTCTCCTGGAAGGGATTCTCCCACAAGACCCCAAGATTCGCGCCGTGCCGGTTCGTACCGATAGCCAGGCGTTGAACCTTGGGCGGGATCGGGTCGATCGGTTGGCCAATAGCGGGCTGGTCAGCCCCGATGAACGCCAGCGGGAACTCTTCTCCATCGAGCAGGGTTTGCAGAATCTTTTCAACGCTCCTCCTCCCCCTCCTCCTCCCGCCGCACCGCCTAAAAAGAAGAAACCAATCAAAAAGAAAGCTCCGACAGGCTCCGAAGGCGGGACAAAGCCCGGCGATGAGCCCGGTGGTGCGATTCCGCCCAGTGGCAAAGGACCTATGGGGCTTCATCTGCTGTCCATGGCTTCTGATTCCTTAACCGATAAGGCGGTGGATGCCTTGAAAAAGGAATATCCCGAACTCTCGGCCTTGACCTTCAAGGCTATGAAAACAGAAATACCCGATCTGGGAACCACCTATCGCCTCCTTGCCGGTCCCATGAACGCAGCCGAAGCAGATCAGATGTGCAAGTCCTTGCGGACAAAGGGACAGTCTTGTGCTGTGGCCGGATATTAACCCTGATTTCCAGTTAGAGCGTTTTTCAATTCCCATTGAATCCCGCTCGTTAGCCCGGTGCCGCCCCGAAAGGGGCAAACGACGCCCGGAGGGCGGCCCCGAACACTGTGAGGGGGGTGCGAAGCATACAGCGGCGCTTGAGCCCAGAAACAAGCTTTTCCGCCTCAGGCAAAGCTAGGCCGTTCGCGTGTGAACGCGAAACGGTCTAGCCAAAGCTTTGCACAAGGCTTCCCACTACCAAGAACCAACCATCCACCATGACGAAAAAGATCAGCTTGAATGGAAGCGAGATCATGGCCGGTGGAATCATCATCATGCCCATGCTCATCAAGATGGAGGCGATGACCATGTCGATGATGAGGAAGGGAAGAAAAATCAAGAAGCCGATCTCAAAGGCGCGACGAAGCTCGCTGATCATGAAGGCGGGGATCAGGGCGCGCAGCGGCACATCCTCGGCATTGACGACCTCCTTGGCCTTTGACAGGTCCATGAACAGCTTCACATCTTGGGAACGGGCATGCTTGGTCATGAAGGCATGGAACGGCTTCATGGTGCGCTCGAAGCCCTCCATCTCGTCCAGATGGCCATCCATTACCGGCTGAATGCCGGTCTCCCAGGCTTTCTCGAATGTGGGCTGCATGACGAAAATCGTCATGAACATGGCAAGGCTGACCATGACCGTATTGGGCGGCGCCTGTTGAGTGCCCAAGGCCTGTCGTAGGAAGCCGAATACCACCACGAAACGGGTGAACGAAGTCACCATCACCAAGATGGATGGCGCCAGCGACAAAACAGTGGTCAGCGCGATCAGCTGGATGATACGGCTGGTGGCGCTGGCCCCGCCGCCGCCCAGGTCAATATTCAGGGATTGCGCCAGGACCGGACCGGCAAAGATGGCCGTGGTCAATCCGACGGCAGCGGCAATGGCAAGGCGCAAGCGGCTCATGGTCCGGCCTCCGGCTGGGGGCTGGGAAGCTCAAACTTTGGCGCGGCGCAGTTTTGTTCGATCACCAGGTCGCCGTCGGCCCCCAGCAGCAGCAAATGTTCGCGGTCATCACGACGCACCAGAACCAGGCGCCGTTTGCCATCCAGCGAGATGGCATCCACCAGGGCGAGACGCCGCCCTCCGGCCCCTGCTCTGGCCGGACGCGCGGTCATCAGCCCCATTCCCCAGCGCCGCACCGCCCAGGTGGCGGCGAAGATCAAGCCCAGAACCAGGGCCAGGGATGCCAGAAATCGGAGATAGGTCGAAGCTTCCATCAGCGTTCTTGATCCTGCGGCGAGGCCTGGGCGGCATAGCGATTGCGAATAGCGGCAGCCAGCAGGTCAAGATCGGCGATCAGGGCTTCCATATCGGGTCGTAACATCTTTCCGTCTTCCAACCCTAGATCAATGATTCCTCGGCAGATGACCTTCACCTTACCTTCAAGCGCCGCCAGATCCACCATGGTTCCCGTCGCGAGAAGGCGCCGTGCGGTTCCCACCAGGGATGACGCCTTTTCCAGCTCTTGGCGAACCAGATTGGAACCGCTCATGATTGGGCGCCTGGAGAAAGCGGCGCGGCACGGCCATTGGCGCGATAGACATAGGCAGGATCTCGGCCACCGCAACGAAAGCCTCCACCGGGATTACCGTATCCACCTCCACGGCGGCCAGGACCTCGGCAAGATCGGGATCGGTGCGGACCTTGACCCCATGAGCAAAGGCCAGTTCCAGAATTTGTTCGGCGACGCTGCCCCGGCCGGACGCGGTGACCTTTGGTAAATCGGGCTGATCCGAGTCATAATGAAGCGCTACGGCCACGGCACGCCGGGTGCGGGGCTT
>JAYTWE010000496.1:0-1778 GCA_043744055.1 Magnetospirillum sp. | reverse complement strand
TCCGATGCCATCAAGGCCGCCATCCCCGAGGAATGGCTGCGCAAACTGGCCGAGAAGCATCTGAGCCCCGAGGAAATGGCCGAAATCCAATCCCAGGGCGGCTTCGAGAAGCTGATGGAGACCCTGAGAAAACGCCTGGAAGAACAGAAGGAGCGCCATCAGGGCGGCTCTAAATGGATTGGCACCGCCGGAACCTCACCCTTCGGAGCCTATGGCTATAATCCCGAGGGCGTGCGTATCGGTCAGGCGGAATCGCGCCACCGTCGTGCCGTGAAGGTCTGGGACGAGCGCGCCTTTAAAAATCTGGACGACGGCATCGAACTGGGCACCCGCAATTTCCGCCTGGCCCTCCGCCGCCTCCGTAAATTCGCCCGCGAAGGAGCCGCCACCGAGCTGGATCTGCCGGGAACCATCCGCTCCACCGCCAGATCCGGCGGCATGCTGGACCTGCAAATGGTCCCTGAACGGCACAACAAGGTGAAGGTGCTGCTGCTGCTCGATATCGGCGGTTCTATGGATGAGCATGTGCGCACCTGCGAGGAATTGTTCTCGGCGGTGCGATCAGAGTTCAAACACCTGGAGCATTTCTACTTCCACAACTGCCCCTATTCCGGCCTGTGGAAGGACAATCGCCGCCGCCACCAAGATGTGACCAATACCTGGGATGTCATCCACACCTTCCCCTCGGATTGGAAGCTGATTATCGTCGGTGACGCCGCCATGAGCCCTTACGAAATTCTGAATCCGGGCGGCGCGGTCGAGGAGTGGAACGAGGAAGCCGGGCAGGTTTGGATGCAGCGTTTGCTGGCGCAATGGCCCAGCGCGGCCTGGTTGAACCCCGCGCCGCAATCTCGCTGGCAATGGGCTCATTCCACCGGGATCATGTCTCAGCTGTTGGGGGGGCGCATGTATCCACTGACCCTGGACGGCTTGGACGGTGCCATGCGAAACCTCAACCGAGGCAGCGCTAGCAGATAGAGTCACTGAATTTGGACAATGCTCTTTCCGGGGGCGAAGACATAGGTCTTGCGGTCGATATCGTGTGTCCCCCCCTTGTCACGCAATACCCACTCGATCATCAGGCAATGCGGCCAACCGCAATCAAAGTCGATTTCGCGGATGATTAGGGTTGTTACCTTGGCCTGGGGTTGTCCGGCATACCAGCAGATGGATTCGAATTCCTGGATTTCACCTTGGGTCCACAGCCCCAGTGGATATTTAGCTTCCTGATTGCAACTGGAGATTCCAAAGCGGGAATCAGCGACCCTGCCAATAGCGCGACCATCCTTGCGTACGGCAAATCGTTGTTCGACCCCCCCGAAGCGATTGGCTCTACGACGATCATAAACCTGTATGGTTTCGCCGGTATCGGGGTTGATCCAGTCGTGGGGGCCGATCCATAAGCTTCCATGCAAGACGTGCTCGGCAAACTGGCCGGACGGATAGGTCAGGCTGCGCTCGCCGTCCCAATCGCCGCCGATAATCAGTTGGAGCGGAATGTACCGGCTTCTGGTGGCGGGGTCATAGGCGCGGTCCCATGCGTCTTCCGCCCTGGCCGCAAAAGCGGCGAGCATGGCAAGAAGAATCATGCCCGTGAAGGATACAGGCCTCATCAATCAAGCGTGATCGTCAATGACCGGGAAGGCCATGAGGAAACGACTCCCCTTGTCCGGTTCCGATTCCACCCAGAGCCGTCCACCATGATTGCGAATGATCTTTTGGCAGATGGTCAGGCCGATGCCGGTCCCTTCGTATTCCGCCTCGGCATGCAGACGCTG